>DAOWLL010000160.1 GCA_030641945.1 Gammaproteobacteria bacterium
TCTTTACATCGAGTATCCAGCCATCAAGTCCGCGCTCACTCATTTTGCTTAACGGCCTGTCTATTGCCTCAATACGCCGGGTGAATTTTTGCCATTGCTTTTTACTGGCCGCTTCAGGTTTTGATGAGAAAAATGTGAAGCCGCCAAGGAATTCTTCAATTCTGCCTTTGTCTTCTTCTTTTCTGTAAGGATAGGAACCAAAATACACCCCGGGATGCGGCAACGGTTCTTTATCTTCAGCCACAGAAAACAGTGAGCGGACTTTTATTGTGCTACTGCTCAACATCTACACGCGCCCCAGTTCATCGAGGAACAATTGTTCGAATGAGCGATACCATTGCCATGCCATGGGTTCATAGCCATGTGTAAAACGTACAAACACACGCTGGCCAATGTTCTGGTTGCTGATTAAATCAGGCAATGCGACCTCAAACTGGAAGTACTGATCTCTTGTTTTAACGCCATCCTTGTCGAAAGGATCGGTCTTTATTTTGCCGCCACCATCCAGGGCCAGCGCCTTGCTTGGCAGCCGGTAGGTTGCTGCAGGTATTTCTCTTTCTACAGCAGATTGAATTCTTTCATGCACCGCACCTTCCAGCCTTAATTCAACATCACGGGTATGCTTCCTGACCAGGCCGATGGCATTTTGCGGTACGACAACGCGCACTGATACATCATCGAAATCTATGACGTAGGCTATGGGATCTCCCTGCTTCAGGTAATGCCCGTGCAGGTCTTTTGATTCAGCAATGATGAACACACCATCAACGGGGCTGGTAATCGTCATTTCCGAAATCTGTTCATTCAGGCGCTGTATCTTGCCATCTAGCAGATTGATTTCTTCCAGTGTGATTTCGGATTCGACAATATCTTCCTGTACCAGGGCATCATGTTTAACTATTAACTCTTTCTTATTGGCTTCGAGTAACTTGAGCTGAGCTTTCATCAATGGGTCCTGGGTCACTATCAGGGCAGCATCCTTTTTTACATACTCGCCATCTTTAACGAGTATGTCCTGTATGAAACCATTGCTGCCCGCACGCACATGCGAGTGTTCCGGCATCCACACAACACCTTCTGCCATGGTGTTCAACGGCATCGGAATCAGGAACAGCATTGATACAACAATCGCAATCGTACCTATACTTACGGACAAGGCCCTTTCTCGCCTGTGTGACAAGGTTGGGCTTTTCAGCAAATAGCCAATTGCTTTTAATAGCGGCAGCACCAGCTGCATAAAAATTACCCAGAACGCAAGCGCGACGCCAATGAAAAAGTATTTACCGGCAATAAACAGGGTAATCATCACCATGATCATGATCCTGTATACGAAAGCCGCCGCACCATAAAACACGAACCAGAAGCTTTCACCATCTGCAGTAACTGGCGACCTTGCCTCCTTCACATCGAATACATAGCGCTGAATGAGATAGGTGTAATATCGATTGGCCCTGTTGCCGAGTCCCGGAATTTCAATGGCATCGGCGAATACATAATATCCATCGAAACGCAGCAGCGGATTACCATTAAACAGCAGGGTTGAAACACCGCCAATCAACATGATGTTGAACAGTACATCACTAACGATTCCCTGCTGCACATTCAGCCATAACAGCAATGCAATAGATGCGAGCAGCAGCTCAACAATGATTCCAGCCATACCCACAATCATTCGTTGTCGCTTTGACCTGAATGATGAAGCAGCCGAAGCATCAACAAAAGGCACCGGCATTAGCACAAGCAGCATTATCCCCAGCTCGTGTACTTCACCGCCCCATTTCTTCACTGCAAAACCATGGCCGAGTTCGTGTATGCCTTTAACGAATGGATATACAAACCAGATGATGAGCAGGTTATAAGGCGAAAGTGCATGCTCCATTGCATGCTTGCTCAACACTGACCAGTGGCGTGTCATTTCCAGAAAGGCTAACAGCATGATGACAATGCTGATGACAGCTGCTGTTTTAGTAAACAGCGGCCTCACATATGGCATCCAGCGTGTCAGCAGCCTGTCAGGATCGACCAGAGGAACTCGTACCGCAAGCGGGTTACCAAACCGGGATATAAACTGTTTTTTTCGTTCCTTGCTTCTACGATCTATCAATTCTTCAACATCGGGCGCCAGTTCGGATAGCAGGTGGTCGGCATAATGAAGCTGGCCGAGCAACTGTATGACTTCTTCCTGGGTAGGCGCATCGTCACCAATCGTTTCCTGCATGATTTCCCAGATGTCATTGACTGTTCGTTTCCCATTAATCAGTTTGATGAAATTGTAGGCGGCTTCATTAAAACGATGATGACGTCCCGATGACTCATCACGCAGGATGTACCAGGTACCGTCCCGATAGACATGTTGATGAACGCGTACATGACTGCGTAAAGACAGTTTTGCCCTGGCAACCCGGTACCAGTGTGAACTGAATAGCTGATCAGACATGGTTTACCACCACGACCACAGTTTCAGCCGCAGCCAGTCAACCAGTTTATGCGTCCAGATCCACAGCAATTGACGTTCGCCAATTTCGATCTTGCTGACGCCCTGCATACCTGGACGCAGGAACTCCGGTGTGTCAACCAGTGAAGCTTCCACCTGAAAATAATTGGCGCCTTCGCCTGCTTGAGAGACGGGTGTGATCTTGTCGACAACAATTTCAAAGGTATCTTCTGCTGCAGCTGACAGTGTCAGTTCGCCTTTCATGCCTACAGACAGTTCAGCAATATCGCTTTCATCGACTTCGAGTAAGACACGATACTGGTCAAGCGGTGAAACCTTGTACAGAATCTGCCCTCTTTCCACAGGCGAGCCCAATGCACGTGTAAAATCGCCTCTGACGATTACACCTCCGATAGGTGCACTGATGACGGTGCGCTCGAGTTTTTTATCGAGGATTTCCAGTTGTGCCTGCGCCTGGTCCAGCTGCGCACGCAGAATACCGATTTGCGATCTTTCACGGCTTGCCAGCGCTTCCCTGTACTCTTTAGAAATCTGTTTTTGTTTTCCGCTCCATTTCAGCTTTTCCAGCTTCAGGTCCCTGTCATCCAGCTTTGCCAGTTCCTGGTTTATAGAAACCAGGTCACCCGGCCTTGCCGGTGCATCTTTGATATAGCCCTCTTCAGGTGCAGTAATAACACGCTCAATTGTGCCTTCAAGAACTGAATTGGCGGACACCCTGTATTCCCATTGCATAAAAGTCAGCAGCGATAACACCAGGACACTCATGGCAACACCAAATTTGAATCCCAGATGACCACGGCCCAGCATCCCGGATGCCAGGTTCTTCAACAGTTCTTTTGTCTTTGCCGGCAAGGGTCGATCGTTGAAACGCCGATATTCAAGAATCGGAGCAAACAATGCAGCCAGCTGCTCACATAACTCCACGGTTTCAGGCAGAAACGCGTTTGCCGCAGAGCTGTGTTCAAAAATTACGCCACCCACTACCTGCTCGTTATGAATCAGGGGTATGCTGCAAATATATTTACCGCCGTGATTGTTCGCCAGCTCTTCGTGAGCCTGCATCATATATCTGCTGTCATCCGCTGCAGGGTAAACCAGTGTCTCTTTTTGATCGACTGCTTCTTCAATTGCGGCTTCGATGCGCTTGATCAGGTTCTGTTTTGATTCATAGCGCGCGCTGTGTGACAGGGCATACAGCTTCACTTCGCGCCCTTCCCTGAAACCGATACTGACGCGTTCGCATGACAACCGCGTCGCCAGCTCAGTTACCACGGATGTCGCTGCGGCTGCAGAAGTATCCTGGCATAACGCTCGCGCTGTTATCTGTAGCGCCAATGCAGCATTCTCTGATGAGCCGCTATCACTGGTTTCATTACTGCATAGAAACTGCAGCCACTTTATTGCAGCGTCAACATTCTTTAGGAAGTCCTGGGTTTTAGCAGAAGGATCATGTTGAAACTCGACACTGATCGCACCGTGAAGTTGGCGATCTATCAACAGGGGACATGTCACCAGGTAGTTTGTGCTGTTTGTAGTGGAAACCGGTTGTGCGGCATTGACAGCAACAAGGTGTTTGACTTCAGCCTCGCCCTGGTTGGCGCCGATACGTGTTACCACGGCTTTGCGCCGTTTCAGAGCGGCTTCAACATTTTCGTGAATTAGCTCACTATGAACAAAGGATTCCGAGAAGACTTCGAACAGCTTGTACGGTCCCTTTTCTGCTTCGCCCAGGTAGACACAAGCCTGCACGACCCCCTGCATTTGCTGGCAGGCATAGCCAAACCACACTTGAACCAGCGATGGTGTAATCATTCCCCAATCCTGAACTTGTTCTAATTATCCTGATCAGGTATGAGTATAGGCAGGAATCTTCGACTATTCAGGGCCTGCCCTTTTCGCCTGAAGATCACCCATTTCCAGGCTCTATGTTGAAATCGTGGTGAAAACACACATCACTGGCGAAAATAGAATGGAATCCTGAATATTTTTTAAACTTCAGCTTGCGCTCCGCGCCATCCTGACTATACTGACACCGCAGCTGAAGCTAGCTATTTATCGGATCTGTATCCTCATTGATCAACACCAGTTTCTAGTACCTTTTTATTGATGTGCGTCAACTTTCATGTTCCGATAATCATTACCATTTGCTTGTTCAGTCAGTGAATATATTGTTTATCTATACCCAACGCCGGGTTTTATTCACACAATCGTAATATTTCGCATTAATAATAACGACGTGGTTATTATAGCCACTGAATATTGGCTGATGATGTCGGCCACATTGGGGAGAAACATTGATGAATACCAGTGCCACAAATACACAAATGGATACCAGCGCTACAAATACACAATACGCCTATTCATTTAAAGAAGGCGACGGCCAGAACAAAAAACTGCTTGGTGGCAAAGGCGCCAACTTGTGCGAGATGACACAAATCGGCATCAACGTGCCTCCAGGGTTTGTCATCAGCACAGAAGCCTGCCTTGGCTACCTGGACACTGAAGAGCATGAATTGCCCCACGGCCTGATGGATGAAGTCCACCAGCAGATCAGTGCACTGGAACAAGCGACCGGTAAAGGTTTCGGCGATGTAGACAACATGCTGCTGCTGTCGGTGCGTTCGGGCTCTGCCCTGTCGATGCCCGGCATGATGGACACCATCCTCAATCTCGGGCTGAATTCTGAAACCCTGCCCGGTCTGATAAAGCAAACGGGCAATGAGCGCTTTGCCTGGGACGCGTACAGACGCTTCGTGCAGCTGTTCGGCAAGGTTGCACTGGGTATTGCCGATGAAAA
>DAOWLL010000502.1 GCA_030641945.1 Gammaproteobacteria bacterium
CATGAGGCCATTACAACGGCTAGCTGAACTCGGCCTTGTAAGCCCATCGTTACTCGCTGTTCACATGACACAACTGGAGCAAAATGAAATCGATTGTCTCGCGGACAGCGGTTGCCATGTCGTTCACTGCCCGGAATCCAATCTGAAACTGGCCAGCGGCTTCTGTCCTGTATCCGAGTTACACCATCGCGGCATCAACGTAGCACTCGGCACTGATGGCGCCGCCAGCAACAACGACCTGGATATGCTGGGTGAAATGCGTAGTGCTGCACTCGTGGCCAAGGGTGTTGCCGCTGATCCTACTGCCCTGCCTGCATCGGCAGCCCTGAGAATGGCCACCATCAATGGCGCCATGGCTCTGGGTATAGACCGTAAAGTCGGTTCGCTTGAGGCTGGCAAGAATGCAGATGTGGTTGCGATCAATATGGACAATATTGAATCCACACCGCTTTATGACCCTGTTTCTCATCTTGTATACAGTTGCAGTCGTGACCAGGTATCGGACGTGTGGATCGCTGGCAGGCATGTGCTGAAAAATCGCGTACTGACCGGCCTGGATGAGTCCAGTATTCGCCAGCAGGCTCACGAGTGGAGCCGGAAAATTGGATCTGAAGATTAAGTCATATCATCGTAAAATAGCAGGCATGACAATTAAACAAGCTAACGTAGATCCAACCGAAATCAAAAAGTTCGAGGAACTGGCCTCGCGCTGGTGGGATAAGCAGGGCGAGTTCAAGCCCCTGCATGACATCAATCCGCTCAGGCTTAATTTTATTAACACCGGCAGTCCTTTATCGGGCAGTCGCGTGCTTGATGTCGGCTGCGGCGGGGGCATTCTGTGTGAAAGCATGACAGAGTGCGGTGCCGAAGTTACCGGTACTGATATGGGCAAAGCGCCGCTGTCCGTTGCACGGCTGCACGCCATGGAATCCGAGCTGGATATTGATTATCAGCAGATAACGGTTGAAGATCTGGCGGCCGCAAAGGCAGAATCTTTTGATATCGTGACCTGCATGGAAATGCTTGAGCACGTACCCGACCCCTCATCCGTCATCAATGCATGCAAACAACTGGTAAAACCTGGCGGCTCGGTATATTTCTCTACCATTAACCGCAATCCCAAATCGTATTTATTTGCCATTATCGGTGCTGAATATCTAATGAGGATGCTGCCTCAGGGCACACACGACTACAGCAAGTTTATTCGCCCTTCAGAACTTGACATATGGTGCCGTGAAACCGGCCTTGATGTTATCAGTATCCAGGGCATTAGCTACAATCCTCTCACCGGCATGTATCGCACCAGCCATGATGTTGATGTGAACTATATGGTGCATTACATAAAGCCTGAATAGCGTGCCCACAATCAAGACTGTTTTATTTGACCTCGACGGGACCCTGATCGATACAGCACCCGATATGGCTGCTGCGCTGGATATTTTATGCCGGGAAGAAAACCAGCCGGTTTTACCCTATGAACAGGTACGCCCTGTTGTCTCCAACGGCAGCGTCGCGCTGATCAAGCTCGCTTTTGGCGATGTAAAAGATGAACAGAGACTTCAGCGTCTGAAGCAGCGTTACCTTGATATTTATCAACGCAATATCTGCATAGATTCATCGCCCTTCGAAGGCATTGAAACGGTACTGCAGCATATCGAACGCAACGGCCTGAACTGGGGCGTTGTAACCAACAAACCAGGCTGGCTGACACTGCCCCTGATGGATAGCCTGCAACTGGTGCAGCGTGCCGCAACTATCGTCAGCGGCGACACGACAGAAAACAGCAAGCCCCATCCTGACCCCATGCATCACGCCTGTGATGAAGCCAGTTCGAAATCCAGTGAGTGCATGTATGTAGGTGATGCCAGAAGGGATATCGAAGCCGGAAAAAATGCCGGCATGAAAACACTGGTGGCAAATTACGGATATATAGAAACAGCCGAGGACGTTAGCACCTGGGGAGCGGATGCAATAATTAATTCCCCTGAAGAGATCCTGCTACATCTTTAGAGCGGATCTTCACCGCATCAAGTGGGGAAAATCAAATGATTGCCACAGAGGCACAGAGGTTTTAGCCGCAAAAAACGCACTAAAATGTAAGGAACATTTTGAACGCACGCCAGTGCGGCCC
>DAOWLL010000546.1 GCA_030641945.1 Gammaproteobacteria bacterium
GATAATGTGAAGATGACCGTAAGCCTGATCAACCCGATTGCGATGGAAGAGGGTTTACGCTTTGCGATCCGTGAAGGTGGCCGCACCGTTGGTGCCGGCGTTGTAAGTAAGATTATTGAGTAAATATTATGGCAGCTGCAAACCAACAGATACGTATCAGACTGAAAGCATTCGATCATCATTTGATCGATAAGTCCGCAAGTGAAATCGTCGAAACAGCAAAGAGAACGGGGGCGCACGTGCGTGGCCCAATTCCGCTGCCGACCAAGATCGAGCGCTATACCGTGCTGATTTCTCCGCATGTCAACAAAGATGCGCGCGATCAATACGAAATCCGCACCCACAAGCGCCTGCTGGATATCATAGATCCGACAGACAAGACAGTTGACGCGCTGATGAAGCTGGATCTCTCGGCTGGTGTGGATGTGCAAATCAAGCTGAACTAGCCAGGTCTTGCTGAAAAGCCTGTCTCAAAGAATTGGCTGAAATTGTTCTCAGCCAGGCTTGTTAGGCAGGTGAAAAATCCTGTATAATACGCGGGCTTTGCTGCCGGGCACATGGTGATCTACTCACTATTCAAGCTGCGGCGCGAAGTTTCTAATTATCGTAAGTCCCTGGCGGATAAAGCCCGTATGGGTGGTCAGGGATACTGCGAAAACTGAAAGTAGAGTAGCTGCGCGAGTGCGGCGAGCCTAGAGAGAGTGAATTTAATCTATTAATCGTGTCTACAGATCACGGTTAAGTGGCTGGTTTTTCTCAAAAATGAGGAGCCGGTTTTTTTTATTGAGCGGGAATCATCATGACTATCGGTGTAGTGGGTAGAAAAGCAGGTATGACACGTATCTTTACTGAAGATGGTGCGTCGATTCCTGTCAGTGTTGTTGAAGTGCTGCCTAACCGCATCACTCAAATCAAGACTGATGAGACCGATGGCTACCGCGCTATACAGGTGACTACAGGCGTAAAACGCGCGTCTCGCGTAAGCAAGCCGATGGCCGGACATTTTGCTAAAGCAGGTGTCGAGTCAGGCCGCGGTTTGTGGGAATTCCGCATCAGTGGTGATGAAGCAAGCGAAATGGAAGTGGGCGGTGAAGTTAACGTCAGTATTTTCGAAGCGGGTCAGAAAATTGATGTCATCGGCCGCAGTATCGGTAAAGGTTTCCAGGGCGGTATCAAGCGCCACAATTTTTCAACCCAGGACATGTCGCACGGCAACTCGGTTTCGCACCGTTCAAACGGTTCAATTGGTATGTGCCAGACGCCGGGTCGTGTGATCAAGGGCAAGAAGATGTCAGGTCATATGGGTGACGTTAAAAAGACAACGCAATCATTAGAGTTGGTGCGTGTTGATACAGAGCGCGGCTTGTTGTTGATCAAGGGATCGATTCCGGGTGCTAAAGGCGGCGATGTAATCGTCAAGCCTGCGGTAAAGGCCTGAGTCAGTCGTATTTAATTAACAGGTAGATAAGTAGAGACAACGATGGACCTGCAGTTACACAACAGTAAAAAGAAAATCGCTGTATCTGATGCAGTATTCGCTGCTGATTATAAACAAAGTCTGGTTCATCAGCTGGTAACTGCGTACATGGCTGCAGGCCGTGCAGGTACTAAAGCGCAGAAGAATCGTTCTGCTGTCAGAGGTGGCGGCGCAAAACCATGGCGTCAGAAAGGAACGGGCCGTGCCCGTGCTGGAACTATTCGTAGTCCGATATGGCGTAGTGGCGGCGTTACATTTGCTGCACAGCCTCGCGATTACACGCAGAAAGTCAATCGCAAGATGTACAGATCCGGCATCCGCTCGATTTTATCTGAACTGGCGCGCCATGACAGGCTGGTTATTGTCGAAGACATCACTGTTGACGCTGCAAAAACCAAACAATTAATCGGCAAGCTTGCGGACCTGGGTGTCAGCAAGACCTTGATCGTTACAGAGA
>DAOWLL010000372.1 GCA_030641945.1 Gammaproteobacteria bacterium
CAGGCCTTTTCCCTTCAGTCATAGAAGCCTTCACTGGCCGCCTAACCTGCTTAATTTCTTCATCAAACCATAACCGTCATTAGAAGTCCAAATTGCAAATACTGTACCAACGGCTTAGTTCAACCCAGGATTATGTTTTGGCTTCGCAAAACATGAATCCTTAATACGTTAGCTATTTTAACCAACGACAAAACAGCCTACTTCTATAACACCATTAACCACCACTGCTCTGTACTACTTAAATAAATGTCGGCGGTACGGGAAAATGCGTGTTCAACTGGGCTTGCGCTACCCCCGTCGGTATGTTGATGAAAAAGATATCTTTATCGTTGGTAATGATCAATGTCAGATCACCGCCCGCGATCTGTGTAGTATCGATCTCGAAAGCTGATCGCGAAGTGAACGATCTGTTGAATCCCTTATTCATAATGTCGCTCTCAATCCCTGGTTCCGCGTTATGGAAGGCTCCCGCAATGTTTCTTCCGATGAGGGTGTGCAAGATCTCGTGCGCGAGCGTTTCTCCGATCAACCGACCAAGCACAGCAATGGCTAGATTTTTCTCCGGCGTGCTCGTGAGCGCCGAATTCTTTATGGCCGTAACGATACTGTTTGTGACTTCATCAAGATGCTCATTCGCATTTGGGGACGGGACGGGAATGTCGAAAGCACCCGGGTACACCTCGAGCTTGTCGTCAAAGCTATTCGGACCCGGAGTACCAGCGATACCCGCGTCGCCGTAAAGCGAAGGATGATCTCCTTTCAATGTCGCCGTGGTCAGATTAGCAGCCGCGACACCGCCACCCGCAAACTGCGCAGGGAGGGTTTCGTTGAATGGCGCCATCAGCCAAACCGTGCGCACGTTTGCCGTATTCAAAACGGTCAGGCAAACACGCTTGGACTCCTCGAGCATGGTTTCGATTTCTGGCGCAATCAGTCCAAACCCCGTCAACACGGGCGTGAATGTCGCAGCGTCAATGTCGACGGAGACGAACTGCGGTATGGACAGCGGGTATTTCACGCTTTCCAGGACGGTGCCGTCGGTTCGGCGTAGCTCCACGTCAATCTCCGATTTGCCTGGCCGCAAAGCAGTAATCTGAACAGTCTTGCCTGCCTGGACATTGGCCCCACCTGCCAGCGTATAGTAGCCGTTCGCGCCTGGTGGAACACTCCATCGCACAAACGCATCTTCGGGCAAGTTATCGGTTTCCCTGATACGCACAGAGAAACTCGTCACACCGCTGATGTCATGACTCTGCGGATTGAATGCACGCGCCTCTGGTGTTAGGTCGTCTCGTTCGATGATATAGTTTCTTGCAGGCGTTGCCGCGTCTTCAGCTGACTCGCCGACTCTAATGGTCTCAAAGCCATCTTTTGTTTGACGCGACGCTTCGATCGGCTGGCCGGTCGAAGCAGCATTATTTAGCGCCTTCTGGATCGGCTCATCCTTGGTCAGCGGAGGAGCATCAGGGGTCATATTCTGTTCGTCCAGTACTTTTGCCGCTTGGCTCTTAGCCTCCTGCTTATCGATCAGACCACTGCTTTCGGCCTTTTTGATATTGTCCAGTTTCTTTTTGGCAGTATCAGCACCAAGTTTTGCTTTCTGGAAGTCCACGGCTTTCTGTCCAAAACTGGTCGCCAGATTTGCCGCTGTTTGCATAGCGGCAGCGGCATTTGCCTGCGTACCGGAAAGCCCAGCCCTATCGCGGAACGAATCACCCTTGGTGACAGCACCCAACACCCCAGACAACCCAGAAGGATCGGGAGCAGCTGGCGCGTTTTGCAAAGAAATAATCGTATCGGGCAAGTTTGTCGGCGTCAGATTTTCCGGCGCGGCGCGGCGCGTACTAAGTTGGTCGGCGATTGCTTCCAGTTCTGGATCTTGATCCGTCAGAACCCAATCGGTGCTTCCGTTATGCTCTTCAGTCGCTAGGCACTTGTCCATCAGAGCCTGTGCATAAAGCCCTTCTGTCGGTAAGCTGACGCGTAGTGGTTCAGTCCGCACTTGGCTGTCATAATAGTAACGATGCGCAGCGTCTGGACTGTCATGACCATCAATTCCAAGAAAGGCGCCCGCCGCGACACGGAACACAAGCGAATTGCCAAGTATTGCTACCGGATCACGCTCTACCACCGACGCCAGACTGCGCCCCGGATCATCAATCCATTTGCCGTTTTCAAAACGTCGTCCGTAGGGTGCAGTGAACCCGTCAAGCATCATGTAAAGCTCATCGCGATCCATCAGCCACCAGACGACCTTGTGATAATAAACAAGGTTCGCATTGAGGTGTATGATCAGCTTTTCCACCGCCCGTTCGATCATCTCTCGCAGGTTTTCCCGCTCCCAGGCAGACAATTTAAAGTGCGCTACCGCTCCTGCGTCAGGTAGCCCAGTACCCACAGTGATTAGATCTCTTGCGCCATGATCAGAATGCACTTTTTTATCGAAATGGTCGGTGTAGTAATGTAGGGACATACGTTTGACATTGGCAACCGATCCGCCGGGAAGAGACTGTGATGACTTGATTGTTATTTCCTGCAATTGTTCACGGTTCAAAGTACCATCGATCGGTGCCGTGAAATCCACCCGTACGACCTGCCCGAACCGATAGCTGCTGGCAAGAGTGAAGTCCGCACCAGATATGACGTTGCTTCCAACGACGAGTTCAAGACGATCCGTCCAGCGTGATGCCATTGTTGGCGCAACTTCACGCTGAAAGTATACGTCCCGTTCGCGTTCGTTGCGCCGAATTGTCTCTATGATCTTTCGTACAGGAAACCCAAGTAATGGGGCAAATGGCCGCCATAATTGCTCGTAATCATCAAGCGCTTCTTCCTCTGTTTGTTCCCGAAGCCGTTCAATCGATAACTGTATATAGACCGAACCAGTTATATGATTGACGGCGTGTTGGCTGCGCCGCCCTGGAGGGATGTCGGAATCTGCCCATGCAGATGCGACTTCGTCCAGACGATCAAGCGCCCAACGCAGG
>DAOWLL010000254.1 GCA_030641945.1 Gammaproteobacteria bacterium
TCACTATTCACTGTTAGCTGTTTTCGCTACAATACGCCCCGCATGCCGGAGTCGTGGAATTGGTAGACACGTCGGATTCACAATCCGCTGCTAGCAATAGCGTGCCGGTTCAAGTCCGGCCTCCGGTACCAGCTACAATAAGGGTTTTAGCCTTTTACATATTCCATAGAACTCCAAAAGAATCAATGGTGCACATTGGGTGCACACCCACGCCCTTGTTTAAGCCGTTTGCTTTTGTTTCTCTAGAATCCGCATTGGCCCCCCACCCCGTATTCAGAGACGGGATTATTTGAATCAGCCCCAATCCCACATGAGAGGAAAAATCGTGAGTTCTGAGAGCGGGGAGGAGATTTCCAGGGGTGACTGTCTGCTGACGACCCAGAACTGCCGTTCGCCAATCTGTAAGGAATCCTGAATACTGTCTAGCTTCTTTTACACTTTTCACCATCGACAAAGTCAAGAAAAGACATAAACCACTGATACAGTAGCGTTTTTCTATTAAGGTATGAATGTTGCTTGTATTTTCATAACTGAACTTTGCTTTTGCCACAATAAGGAATGGAAAAATGAGTTATTACAACCGCACATTAAAATACATATTGTCTATCCTCATGATGTTTTATGCAGCGCAAACCACAGCGGCTACGCTCACTTATAGTGGTGATCAATTAACAGGTGTTAATGGTGTTGAAGCGCTAGGTGGAGCATGGGATGTTACGTTTCATGACGGATCATTTAACGATGTGGACAACATATACGGTATTTCAACACCATTTTTTACATTTGCGGAATCCAAAGCCTTAACGATTGCACTCGCTGCAGATATGAATGCACTAACAAGTGTACTTGACCCCGAGGATGTCAATGGTTGTTCAGCATTCAATGTCGGATGCGCTATTGTTACTCCGTATACTTTTATTACTTTCGAGGGTGATCCAATAGATTATCGAGTAAATGGGTTTAGTGTTGAGGTAACTCCGTCCAGAGATATTAACGGGGGCACTACGGAGACGACAGCTTGGCGCCACTATGATTTCACTAATATATCATATGCTGTGTGGGAGGTTTCCGCCGTACCGATTCCAGCAGCTGCCTGGTTATTTGGTTCTGGTCTATTGGGTTTAGTCGGTGTAGCTAGACGTAAGAAAACATAATGATTAAATGTTAATCAAATGCGGCTCCTTCGGGAGCCGTTTTTGATTGTGCTGAGTGTCCGCTTCTGTTAAGGGTTGTCAGACACCTGCCCATAAGCATCTGCCTGCCAGTGTACTCACGGGCTCAGGGGGCAGGTGTTTGATAAGCCTCAAGGGAGGAAATCGCGGGCTGTAGCGATGCGGTCAGTTTAGGAGACGGGCCTATGGGGATTAGAGTAGTGACTACTCGGTGAGGGTTAATAAAACGCATGGTAACTCGAACAATAAAGACGGTATAAGCGTTTGCTTGCGGTAAATATCGCATGGTTTTGTAGCCGGGTTGCCGATAAAAACACGGGGTTCTGAGGTTGCGACAAAACGCGCCCGTTACCGAGTAAAGTCGGCTATTTAATCCTGTATTATCCACGCTAATAAACGTCATGTTCCACCCCGCTTTGCCGGGGGTGCACGCGCTTGCTGACTACGCGGGAATGTTTCAATAATGATCATGGGTGCACCACAGTCTGGACAGACATAGGTTGCCCCCTGTTCTTTAATCTGATCTTTATCTATTGTCTCTTCCTGCACCGGACATTCTGCTTCATTCACCCGCAACAGTTTTCTAGCGTGGACCAGACTGTCTTTGCGATTTGCATTGGCAATTAATCCATAGTGTCGGATACGATGAAAACCGCTGGGTAGAACATGGATAAGAAAGCGTCGGATAAACTCATCAGCGGTCAGCGTCATGGATGTGTATCGCTTTGCATTCTTGCGCCGATAATCTTTCCACTTGAAGGTGATGCCATTCTCATCCATCGAGAGGAGTCGACTATTGGCAATGGCCACACGATGGGTATAGCGTGAAAGGTAAGCCAGTACCGCTGCCGGCCCGGCGAAGGGGCGTTTGGCATAAACCACCCACTCGATCTGAGACAACGATTTTATCCAGTTTGTGAAGTGTTTTTCTTCTTTCAGTGTCTGCTGTTCAGCAAAGAACTGCAGCTTGTTTAACTGATAGGCCTGAGTGAGTTTTTCCAGAAACAGCCGTCGGTACAGACGCGATAAAACGCGAACGGGTAGAAAGAAGCCTGGCTTGCAGGCAACCCACTGTTCACCATCAATGGATAAGCCACCGCCAGTCACCACACCATGCACGTGAGGGTGATGGGTCATGGCCGACCCCCAGGTATGCAATACCAACGTAACACCGATTTTAGCGCCTAGATGCTTCGGGTCTTTTGCAATGACCTGCAAGGTTTGGGCAGCGGCCTGGAACAGGATGTTATAGATAACACCCTTGTTCGCAAAGGCAAGATCACTGATCGGCCCGGGCAGTGTAAAGACCAGATGATAGTAATCAACCGGCAGCAGATCCGTTTGACGTGCTTCGAGCCAACGGTGTGCCGCACTGGCCTGACACTTGGGGCAATGCCGGTTACGGCAGGAGTTGTAAGCAATCTGCTGGTGATCACAGGCCTGACAAAACAGCACATGCCCACCCAGCTCAGCGCTTCGGCAACGTTCGATTGCAGACATCACTTTGAGCTGACCGAGACTGATGTGGCTTCGATGTAACTGACGCCATGCGTGTCCGTGGTGGCGCAAGATATCGGCCACCTCCAGCGTGGGACGAGACATGACAGTCCCTCAGGTCAAGGTTTTTAATGAATCCAGTGGGCTTATCACCTCACGTAAAAGATCGGTGGCAACCTGCGCATAGAGTGCTGTTGTTTCCAGCTTCTTGTGCCCCAGCAATACCTGGATGACCCGTATATCCACCTTATCCTCCAGTAGATGCGTGGCAAAACTGTGACGTAAGATGTGCATCGAAACCCGTTTATCAATCTCGGCATCAGTCGCTGCTGATTTGCAGACACGATTGAGCTGGCGAGCTGTTAGCGGATTGACGGGGTTTTGTCCGGGAAATAACCAGCCATCCTCAAGCATCATTCCCTGGCGATGGGCAAAGCGCCACCAGCTGCGCAAGTGCACAAGCAGAACCGGTGAGAGCATGGCATAACGGTCTTTATGGCCTTTGCCCTGTTCAATGCGCAAGGACATGCGTGAGCTGTCAATATCACTGATCTTGAGAGCAACCACTTCACTGACACGTAAACCTGCACCATAGGCGACAGACAGGGCTGCCCGGTATTTAGGGTTACCGGTCGCATCAATCAGGCGGGTGACCTCCTGGCGGCTGAGCACCGTTGGTAATTTACGCGGGACAGGTACACTGCTCATTTTGATCATGGCATCCGCACGATCCAATGTGGTCAAAAAGAAAAACCGCAGTGCGGTAATCGTCGCGTTCAGTGTGATACTTGAAATGCCCTTATCGACTAAATGTAACTGGAAACGACGCAGCTCTTCGGCACTTGCGGTAGCCGGAGAATGCCCCAGATAAATCGTGAGTTTTTTTACCGCCCGGATATAACTTGACTGCGTTTTGGGTGAGAGTTTGCGCAACATCATGTCTTCGATCATGCGCTGACGTAATGGACTAACAGCTTGAGTGTTCTGTGTCATGGCTCTGCTCCTAATGTGAGGTGAGGCACATGCCTCAATACTCATCATAAGAAACAGGCGGAATATTGATAATCTAGTTGATTTGATGACACCATTTACCGCGATAGCGGTTTAGTCCTTTGGCCGCAAGCAGCCTGTCAGATAATTCCTACAAAAGATTCAGACCAGACTGGCAACAATAGAATAATTCTTCCTGTAGCATTCACCCCTGCCGATACGGATTATCATTCTGATAACGGAAGTCAGGCACTGCGCTTGAGCAAGGACGCTTTCTGTAAAAATCCTGAGACCTATCTGGACAGCTTTACACTCTCCCTGTTTGATCCAAATCAAGATTATTACCAAGTGACTGAAATAAAGTTAGATGATCGATTCTGCATGAATATTGCAAGTGTGTTAAGTGGTTAATTAAATAAATCA
>DAOWLL010000155.1 GCA_030641945.1 Gammaproteobacteria bacterium
CTTTAGCCGCGAATTGTTTGTATACGCGAGATTTGTTCGCGGCTAAAGCCGCTCCTACGTACTTTCCTTGCCCCTCGAACCTCGTTCCTCGCCACTGTTGCTGTTCTCTGTGGTAAATCATTATTTTCAGTATCGTAGCCTGGATGAAACGAAGTGCAATCCGGGGTTGTTAATCGCTGCGATGAATCCCCGGATTACGTTGCACTTCATCCAGGCTACGTGGGTAGGAACTGCTTTAGACTTGTAGGCTGGCATAAGCGAAGCGTTGCCGGCACACTGCCGGGAACGGCAAGGCCTTATCCCGGCCTACGACTGTGGTAAATTATTTTTTCAAGTCTTTTTCCAGATCAAGATCGTCTTCAAACAAGTCATCATCACCAAACAATTCTTCTTCACTCAAGCCCGTATCAGGCGGATTACCATCGTGAATAAGGTACAGCCGTCTTTGCAGGTAGGCATCACGAATAAAGGCATATTTATCGGGCGCAGTTTCGTCGATGATGTTTGTTGCAGATATCAGGTCAGCGCGCTTATCGGTATAGCGCACAACCAGCAAGCTGAGCGTGACTTTCAGCTCCTTGTCCTGGAATACCGGGTCGAACAGGACCCAGTCGACAGGTACGCTGAGGCCATCACGTACGGTGCTTGGGCCAAGGAACGGCAGTACAAAGTACGGCCCGCTATCGACACCCCAGAACGCCAGTGTCTGACCGAAGTCTTCGTTGTACTTGGGCAGGTCCATGTGTGTAGCAACGTCGATAAAGCCCAGCAACCCGATTGTCGTGTTCCAGACTAAACGTGCAGAGGTGGAAACAGCCTCATGGAATTTAAGCTGAAGCAGCGAGTTGAAAAAGACAACAATGTCATCAAGGTTGTTGAAGAAGTTAGTCACACCGGTGTTGAGTGCATTCGGCATGATCCAGTTATAGCCCTTGGCAACCGGCTTTACGATGGCTTTATCCATGGTTTCATTGAATGAAAACATGGCACGGTTATATCTTTCAAGCGGATCGTCAGGGTTGGGTGGGCCATCGAGCGTGGCGCAGCCGCTATAAAAAGACACGCTGCAAATAATTAGCAGTGATGGAAATAACTTTAAAACTTTATGTCCGCTTGCCGCTACACGGCCCCACGCTAATGAACGCAAATCAAACATTTTTTTATAGTTGTTATGTCGTCTGATTATTTTATTTACTTGTTAGTCGAAGTTATCAGGCAATATTGTCCGCAAATAAACGCTAATAAACGCAAATAGAATATCTCTTTTATTGTTGTTCTGTCATAGGGCCTGATTAAATTAATATGCTTGTTGCTGGCATATAACCCAGCAATGAAACAGTAGAAAACATTCGCGTTTATTAGCGTTCATTCGCGGACTGATTTATTACTGTCCCGTATTGCACAGCGCTCCATCCTGGCTACTTTAATTATTATTCAGCAAGTCCTGGAATAAAACATTCGCGTTTATTAGCGTTCATTTGCGGACAAATTTATTTCACTACGTTTCTTGTTATTAAGCATGTCATACGCAAGCTGTGCAACGTGGGTTGTGCCACTGTTGTCGCCCAGTTTGTCACGTATCAGTGACAGCTCATGTCGCATAGTGTCGTTATAGTTCTTATCTGACAGAATGTGCAGTATTTCTTTGCTAATTTTCTTTGGTCTGGCGCCGCCCTGCAGGAATTCCCTGACCACATCTTTGCTTGCCACGATATTGACCAGGCCAATTCTGTCGATACTGATCATGAACTTCAGGATGAAATAGGACAGCCATGAAATCTTGTAGACAATCGCCATGGGGATGCCCATCAACGCAATCTCAAGTGTTGCTGTTCCCGAAGCGGTGATGATTGCATCGCATGCCTGCATTACGTCATAGGTCTTGCCGTTAATGACGCATATTCTCAGGATGATAATTTCTTCAATGAAAGGATCCAGTACCTCGTCATTCAATGATTCTGCAAGTGGAAGTACGAACTGCAGATTGGGGTTTTGTTTTAGCAGCTTCTTTGCAGTCGCAAGCTGTATCGGCAGTATGCGCTTGATTTCACCTTCGCGGCTGCCGGGAAAGATACCAATGGTTGTCAGCTCGTCGAGCTCCAGTAACTCACGCGCCTGTGCAGGACTCTTGTCTGCGATGACTTCTTCAACCAGCGGATGTCCGGTGAATTCAACCGGCACGTTGGCATCTTTATACAGGTCGACTTCAAACGGGAAAATCACCGCCATCTGGTCAACGATTTTGCCCATCTTGTATACGCGCTTGGGGCGCCAGGCCCATACCTGCGGCCCGATATAGAACAACACTTTTACACCGATGGATTTTGCATAGGCGGCCAGGCGCTGGTTGAACTCCTGGTAATCAACCAGTATGAGTAAGTCTGGGGGTGTTTTGGTAATGGTCTGCTTGAGCTGCTCCAGCACACCCTTGATGGTTCTGTAATTGGCAAGCACCTCGAACAGGCCGACCACGGCCAGATCGGATGCATCGATCATGATGTCGACGCCGGCGCGGCGCATGTTGTCGCCGCCCATGCCTTTCAGCTTAAGGCCGGGGTCGAGTGTCAGTAGTTTCCTGGCCAGGTGGGATGCGTGCAGGTCACCCGATGCTTCGCCAGCGATAATGAAAACCGTTTGCCCGGGCAATTACAGGGCACCCTTGATGATGTCGGTGATGGCATCGACCTTGTCATCTTCCAGTTCAGGGTAAACCGGCAGCGAAAAACACTTGCTGGCAACAGATTCTGACACCGGAAGCTGGCTGTCCCTGTAGGTTTCCAGGTACACATCCTGTTTGTGCAGCGGAATAGGGTAGTACACGGCACAGGCAACATTGTTGTCCTGTAATGCTTTCATGATGCTGTCACGCTCGTCGTGCAGCAAGGTGTATTGATGGTAGATGTGCACACCGATGCCGTCTTCATAGGCGGTCTGGATACTGGTGTCCGCAAGCGCATTGGAATAGCGGAGCGCAACACGGCGGCGGTTCTGGTTGTATTCATCGATATGTTTCAGCTTGATGCGCAGAATGATTGCCTGCAACTCATCCAGCCGGCTGTTGTAGCCAATAACATTGTGATGATAGCGTTCACGGCTGCCGTGATTGCGCAGCACGCGTAATTCATTGGCGCCTTTTTCATCGTTGCTTGTTATCAGCCCGCCATCACCGAAGCAGCCCAGGTTCTTGCTGGGGAAAAAACTGAAGGCGCCAAAGTCACCAAAGCTGCCGGTTTGTTTATTATCGATATGCGCACCGAATGATTGTGCACAGTCTTCAACAATTATCAGGCCCTTATCATCACATAAGGTCTTCAGCGCATTCATGTCGACAGGCTGGCCGAACAGATGCACGGGAATAACGGCCCTGGTTTTTGCGCTAATGGCCTGCTCAAGCAGGTTGAGGTCGAAATTGAACGTGTACGGGTCGATATCAACGAACACCGGGATGGCGCCAACATAGCTGATGGCTTCGGCCGTGGCGATAAAGGTGAACGGCGTGGTGATGACTTCGTCGCCTGCACCGATGCCGGCAGCCACGAGCGCCAGGTGCAGCGCATCTGTGCCCGAGGCTACACCCACTGCATGTTCAACACCGAGATATTCAGCCGCTTCTTTTTCGAATGCCTGTACATTGGGGCCAAGAATAAACTGTGTCGCCGACAGCCCGTCAATCAGGGCGGTGTCGATCTCGTCTTTAAGCGCCAGGTATTGACCCTTGAGGTCGACCATCGGGATGTTCATATAAATATTATCCTTTCTTATGTATCTTTGAGCAGTGCAGAGATTTTTATCGCAGCATCGAGCGCACGGCGGCCATCTTCTCCGCTGACCAGTATGGGTGTGCCATGATGAATCGAATCCAGGAAGGCGTTTATTTCCAGGTTGAGTGCATCGCTATTATCGTAGGTTGATATTTCACTGACGATCTCCGGAATGCCCGGATGTATTTCCTTGTCGCCTTTCTTGTAGATGCTCAATTCACGGTTGTGAAAGTCAACCGAGATGTAGGCATTGTGCTGGAAGATGCGCATCTTGCGTTCGGTTTTTACACTGACGCGGCTGGCGGTGACATTGGCAACACAGCCGTTTTCAAATTCAATCCGCACATTGGCGATGTCGGTGCTGTTGGTCAAAACCTGTGTGCCCGAGGCACGCATTTCCTTGATGTCGGATTTGACGATGTCGAGGATGATGTCGATGTCATGAATCATCAGGTCGAGAATGACATTGACATCGGTTGCGCGTGGATTGAACGGCGCCAGCCTGTGCGATTCGATGAAAGTCGGTGTCTCCAGGGTGCCGCTCAGGTCCATCAGCGCGGCATTGAAACGTTCGAGGTGGCCGACCTGGATCATCAGGTCATTGGCAATGGCCAGCTCGATCAGGTCATCGGCCTGGTCAACCGTGACGGTGATCGGTTTTTCGATCAGTACATGGGTGTCGTGTTCGAGAAAGTCGCGCGCGATCTGGTGATGCATCGTGGTAGGTGCCGCGATACTGACCGCGTCCACCTTGCCCAGCAGCTCGTGGTAATCCGTCAGTGCCTTAACGCCGTACTTGTCCGCGATTTCTTTCGCGGTCTCGGCATTGGCATCGACAACGGCGATCAGGTCGCTCTTCTCCAGCGCAGCATACTTTTCAGCGTGAAATTTTCCCAGGTAACCAACACCGATAACGGCGGTTTTCAACTTGCTCATGTCAGTGGTTTCTTCTTATGATACGGTCAAAATAATAATGAGGAGTGATTCTACCGGAATGAATACGATATTTCAGGACGAACTACCCGTCGTAGAGGGTTTGCTGGCAGGTGTCGATGAGGCCGGTCGCGGTCCGCTGGTCGGCAACGTGGTCGCAGCCGCCGTTATTCTGGACCAGAATAAGCCGGTTGCAGGCCTGGCCGATTCAAAAAAACTCAGCGCAAAACGCCGTGAATCGCTCGCCGGGCAGATACGCGAAAGCGCAATCGCCTGGAGCGTGATCAGCATCGATGCCGAAGAAATCGACCGCATCAACATACTGCAAGCCACCATGCTGGCAATGAAGCAGGCGGTTGAGCAGCTGGCAGTGCCGCCGCAGCATGTCTTCATCGACGGCAACCGCTGCCCGAACATCAATGTCCCAGCAACGGCCATCGTCAAGGGCGATGCACGCGTCGCCGAAATCAGCGCCGCCTCAATCCTCGCCAAGGTCGAGCGTGATGCACAGATGCTGGCATTGCACCAAACCTATCCGCAGTACGGTTTCGACAAGCACAAGGGTTATCCGACCAAGGCGCATTTCGAAGCGCTTGCAGAACATGGCCCATGTCCCGAACACAGAAGAAGTTATGCGCCGGTGAGAAGGGC
>DAOWLL010000545.1 GCA_030641945.1 Gammaproteobacteria bacterium
ATAGGGTAACTACTCGCCCCACCCGAAGCGAAGGTAACATCCCTCACGAGCGTGCTGTTCGAAAATTCTCATTTTTTTCTTGACATCATAGTATTTCATATCTATATTGTGATCTAATACATTATTCAAAACAGGTCAACTGGCATGGATAGTTACTTTGGTTCAAAGGCGACTTCGGGATTGTGTCAGCCCATCATCGCCATGATGCCCCCACATGACACCTACATCGAGACACACCTCGGTGGGGGTGCGATTATGCGGAACAAACCTCCAGCATTGAATAATATCGCTATCGAGCTCAATTCAAAACCGCTTTCCGCATTCGATTGTGACTATCCCGTGCAGAAAGTACATGGCTGTGCACACAGGTTTCTTTCAACATATGATTTTCATGGCCGTGAACTAATCTATTGCGACCCACCGTATCTTCACCACACCCGTACCTCAAATCGTCGCTATCGTTTTGACTATGAGCTGCGGGATCATATTGAACTGTTGGAACTGCTCAAGGGGCTACCATGTTCAGTCATGTTGTCCGGTTATCCGTCCATACTCTACGACGAGCTGTTAATAGACTGGCAAACCCTTGAGCTGCAGGTAATGAACCATTCTGGTGTACGTACCGAAAAACTGTGGTTCAACTTTAGCCCCGACCGGGTACATTGGCACCGCTATACAGGCAAAAATTTCACTGACCGGCAGCGCATTAAACGTAAAGCTGAAAACTGGGGAAAACGCTATCAGGCTCTTCCCCGTGGAGAACGGCTTGCTGTCCTCTCCTCAATGATGGCTGTCGAAGCCGCGGAGACGGTATAGCCTGCCATGCCCAGCGTCAACAAAAAATCCCTTCGAGAGGAGTTCGAGCTACTCAAGGGTGAATTCGAACGCCTCTCCAATGAGGGCAAGGTCAACTCAGAAATCAGTGCCTTGTGTCAATCAATGATTATGCTGTTTGAGCTGTTGATTGCTGTTTTTATGGAGAAGAAAACCAGGAAAAACAGCCGAAATTCCAGTAAACCTTCTTCTCAGACCGACAAAGACGAGACCTCACCTGATTCTGGGAGCAATGGTAAGGGAAAAGGTCAGAATGGCAGATTGTCTGAGAACACCCGTACCGTGGAAACGACCCAGGTCGCTAAGGTAGAAAATTGTGATAGTTGCGGTAAAGATCTGAACAACACTCCAGTTACCGACCATGAACGACGCACCAAAATTGACATCATTTTCGAGAAAGTTGTCAACCATGTTGATGCCGAGATTAAAGTGTGTCCTCACTGCAATACGCAAAATAGAGGCCGTTTTCCTGAAGATATGCCCGGGCCATTACAGTATGGTTCAGGAATCAAGAGCTATGTGATAAATCTGCTGATTGCACAGATGCTCTCATTGAAGCGAGTACAACAGTCGATTAAAACGCTCATCGGCAGGGCAATCTCCGAGGCCGTTATTCTGAAATATGTGATGCAGCTACATCTTGTCCTGGAACAATGGGAGCAATCCGCTATCGAGCAACTGCTACAGATGCCTGCCATACATGCGGATGAGACCTCATTGCGGGTGGATCGTAAAAATTATTGGATACATGTCTGTTCGGCAGGCGATATCACGTTGAAATTCTTACACCGAAAGCGCGGAAATGAGGCAATTGAAAATATTGGCATCATCCCCCGTTATGGAGGTGTCGTGATCCATGACTGTTGGCAATCCTACCTTTCTTATAAGCACTGTAATCATGGGTTATGCGGTTCGCACATATTGCGTGAGTTGACCTTTATTGTAGAGTCCAATGGCTATGCCTGGGCCTCCAATATGAAACGCGTGCTGCAGGAAAAGTGCGCCATTGTTGCTGAGCGTGAATCGAAGTGTCTTACCGGGCAGGAATACAAGAAGCTGCAGAAACGCTATCGCAACATTCTGACCTGGGGCGAAAAGGAA
>DAOWLL010000021.1 GCA_030641945.1 Gammaproteobacteria bacterium
GTTCAAATCGCGCCTGGTGATTTAGTCTGGCATTGGTCTAAATGGCTGTTTTTCTTACTGTTAGTTGTTCACTATTCACTGATTCTCCGATACCGGAAAATAAGTGGGTTTATTGACACAGGGGTAGAGAGTAAAATTTACGCAGTTTAATTTTTGAAATAACAGGTGGTCTAAATGGCAGATGTATTGGATCGGATTGACGAGCACGTCAAGAATAACCCGGTAATCATTTTTATGAAAGGTACGCCGCAGTTACCGCAATGTGGCTTTTCGAGCCGGGCAGCTGAAATGCTCAAGTCCTGTGGTAAGGAATTTGCCTATTTTAACGTGATCGCAGATATGGATGTTTTCCAGAACCTGCCGCGCTATGCAGACTGGCCAACTTTTCCACAGCTGTATGTCGACGGCGAATTGATAGGCGGTCACGATATCATGCTGGAAATGCATGAAAAGGGTGAGTTGAAGAAGCTGATTGATGAAGCGGCGGGATAGTTATCAGTTAGCAGTTGGCAGTTATTAAAAAACCATCCATTCGGATGGTTTTTTTGCTGATGACTAATGACTGCCGACTGCTAACTTTATTTAATACGCAATACTGTCATTTCCCATGTCAATGGCTTCATCAAGCTTGCTCATTGCCTGATTCATCATTTCCTTGGCCGAGATAATTTCTTCATCGCCGCGGTAATATTTGACGCCAATTGAGGCAGATACCTTTATGTCGTTTTCAGATGTTTTGAATGGGCGCTGATTGATACCGTCGCGCAGTCTTTCAATGGATGAAGCCTTGTAATTATCGACGTTGGTGTAGCTCATTAAAATAGCAAAAAGATTGCCATCCAGTCTTGCAATGGCATCTGTTGGTCTTACCGATCTCCTCAACCGGCGCTGCATACCGATTAATATTTCATTGGCTATGTCCAGTCCGTGCTGCCTGCGGATCTGCTTGAGCTGATCGATTTCAAGAATGGCAAGACATACGCCTCCATTGCGTGATGATGCCTCCAGTAAATTTGATTTGAGTTGTGACTTCAGGAAGCGTTTGTTGCCGGCACCGGTCAAAGGATCAATCATGGCGACTTCTTCAAGGTGCCTGATGGTGTCTTCCATCTGTCTTGAAGTTTCCAGCAAGTCATTTTGCATCACAGCGATGCGTGCAGCTGCGTTTACACGTGCAGCCAGTTCATGTGGATTTGGTGGTTTGCGCAAGTAATCATCGACGCCATGTTCAAATGCTTCCACCAGCAGATCGATGCCTTCATTGGCTGTGAACAGGATAATCGCGGTGTAGGTGCCGATTTCTTCATCACGCTGACGAATGCGGTCAGTGAGTTCAAGACCATCCATTTCAGGCATCATCCAGTCAGCCAGCACCACGTCGGCGGGCTGTTCCTGCAGCATGCCAAGTGCCTGGGTTGCGCTATCAGCAAGGCGGACGCCATCGTAACCGGCTTTTTTCAGCGCGGTTTTGACAACGATTCTGCTGAATTGCAGATCGTCTACAATGATGATTGATAAGTCTTTGTTTCTCATGCCGGCGGATGATTGCGTGTGCTGCTGTCCTTTGCTGTGTAGGGAACTATTTTAATTAATATACGTACAAAATATAGACAATAAATGCACTGTTTGGGCTACAGCACAGGAAATTGTCAGTCTATATCCATACCGCTCCGACAGCGTCGCGCCATCGATTAACGATTTTGCAGAACAGTTCAGCTGTTTTAGTGGCGTCGTACAGGGCTGAATGGGCTTTTTCGCTGTGCCATTCGATGCCAGCCGCTTCTACGGCGCGTGACAGAACTGTCTGGCCATAAGCCAGTCCAGCCAAGCTTACAGTATCAAAGGTGCTGAAAGGATGAAAAGGGTTTTTAGTAATGTTGTTGCGATCTGCGGCAGCATTGATGAAATTCAGGTCCATCGTAGTATTGTGGCCGATCATGATTGCACGTGTGCACCCATTCTGTTTCATATCGGTGCTGATGAATTTGAAGAATTCGCGAATTGCCCTGTCTTCCGGCCTGGCCATGCGAAAAGGGTGAAATGGATCAATGCCGTTAACCTCGAGCGATTTTGGATCCATGTTGGCATTCGGGAACGGCTCTACGTGGCAGGCGAAGGTGTCATTGATGTCAATGTGGCCGTCTTCATCTATTTTCAGGGTGAGCGCACCGATTTCAAGCAGTGCGTCTTTTTTCGCATTGAAACCACCGGTTTCGACGTCAACGACCACGGGCATAAAGCCGCGGAAGCGTTTTGACATCAAGAGCTTGTTGGCTTCATCAGACATTTTCTGACCTGATTCTCCATGGGATAGTCTGGCCTGCCATCAATGGTACAACAGTCTGGTCTGCCATCGGGTAGCTTTCAGGTATGGTTTGTGCAGATTTTTCCAGTGTGATTGTGCCGCTATTTCTGGGCAGTCCATAAAAATCGGGGCCATAAAAACTGGCAAATGCTTCAAGTTTGTCAATTGCACCAGTTAATTCAAACACTGTTGCATACAGTTCAATGGCAGCATGCGCGCTGAAGATGCCGGCACAGCCACAACTGGATTCTTTCAGGTTTTTGGCATGAGGTGCGCTGTCCGTGCCAAGAAAAAATTTCTCATTTCCCGAAGCTATCGCTTGCAGCAATGCCTGCCGATGGCTTTCGCGTTTGAGTACTGGCAGGCAGTAATTGTGAGGCCGAATTCCTCCCTCGAACATGGCATTGCGGTTATACATTAAATGGTGGACCGTGACTGTGGCGCCAATACGTGGGCCCGTGGCCAGAACAAAATCGACGGCATCTGCTGTGGTAATGTGTTCGAATACAATCTTGAGCTCGGGAAAACGGTCCATCAACGGCATCAATACGCGGTCAATGAATACTTTTTCGCGGTCGAACACATCAACAGTGCTGTCTGTGACTTCGCCGTGAACCAGTAAAGGCAAGCCCGCACGCTGCATCTCTTCCAGCGCTGCATTGCATTTGCTGATATCTGTCACGCCTTCATCCGAGTTCGTTGTCGCACCTGCCGGGTATAATTTCACGCCCTTGATAAAACAGCTTTTATGGGCGGCCATAATCTCTGCTGCCGATGTGTTGTCTGTCAGGTATAGCGTCATTAACGGCTCAAAGTCGCTACCTTCAACAGCAGCGAGTATTCGATCCAGGTAATCAACAGCGTGCTTGACGGTTGTCACAGCAGGTCTCAGATTTGGCATAACAATGGCGCGTTGAAACTGTTTTGCCGTGAAAGGAGCTACACTATTGAGAACATCACCATCGCGTAAATGGAGATGCCAGTCATCAGGGCGGGTGATCGTTATGCTTTCGGTCGTCATGGCGAGTTGTATTATGTACCATGCAGTGTGTCGCATAAAGTCATAAGGAATAATAATGTTGCAAACCAATATTGTTCGAGGTCATCTGTAATGCCCGTGGCGCTGCGTATTCTGGCAATTATGTTCCTCAAGGCAGGGCCTCAACAGCTGCCATATTCAAGGTCTTTGTTTGCGACATTGACTTTTCTTTACCTGGTAAGCGGTGTGCTGGTGCTCAATACAGCTATGAACACCGGCCAGGCTGTTGCAAACATGATGCTGGATACCATGGTGCTTTTTGCTTTCAGTTATTTCTGCCTGTCATTATTAACGTTCAAGGCGCGATTTGTGCAAATGGTGTCTGCATTGGCTGGGATAGGAATTGTGTATCATTTACTCGCCTGGCCATTATTTATCCTGATTCACGATGTGCAGGCACAGGAGCAAGGCGTTAAAATCTCTGCTTTGCTGATGCTGTCATTAATCAGCTGGCAGGTGCTTGTTTTCGCGCATGTGTTTCGACATGCAATGCAACTGAGCATGGGGCGTGCGATTGCACTATCATTTGGCTATCTGTTTTTATCCATGGCTGCGGCTGAAATACTATTTCCGGGAAGTTAACAATATTATGCATATCCATATACTAGGAATCTGCGGTACCTTCATGGGCGGAGTGGCCTTGCTTGCAAGGCAGGCCGGACACACCGTCAGTGGATCGGACCAGAATGTCTATCCACCGATGAGCACACAACTCGAGCTGGCGGGCATCGAGTTGTGTGAAGGCTATAACCCGGAAGACATCACTAACGAAGTTGACCAGGTTATCATCGGCAATGCGATGTCGCGTGGCAACCCGATAGTCGAATACGTGCTGAATAATAATTTACCGTATAGATCAGGTCCGCAGTGGCTGGCGGAAAACGTATTGAGTAACCGCTGGGTTCTGGCCGTTGCCGGCACGCACGGAAAAACAACAACATCGAGCATGCTTGCATGGATACTGGAATACGCAGATCTTAATCCCGGCTTCCTTATTGGCGGTGTTCCAGCGAATTTTGGCTTGTCAGCCCGTTATGGCGACTACCCTTTTTTTGTGGTCGAGGCTGATGAATACGATACCGCTTTCTTTGACAAGCGTTCCAAGTTTGTACATTACCAGCCACGTACCTGTGTGCTGAATAATCTTGAATTCGATCATGCCGATATCTTTGAGGATGTGGGTGCAATCAAGAAACAGTTTCATCACCTGGTGCGTATCGTACCCGGTGAAGGCAAGCTCATCGTTAACGGCGGTGACCCAAACCTGGATGATGTCATTGAAATGGGCCGCTGGACGCCAATTGAGAAGTTCTCGGTAGCTGGCGAATACTGGTCTATTGGCTCATGTACTGAAGATGGCAAACAGTTTAATGTTTGTGTTGACGGCAAAGTTGCGGCGCAGGTTAGCTGGACCATGCATGGTGCGCATAACAGGCTGAATGCACTGGCCGCTATTGCAGCTGCCAGGCACGCGGGTGTTCCAGTCGAGCAGGCCTGTGAAGCACTTGGCAGGTTCGAGGGTATTAAACGCCGCATGGAAGTGCTGGGAGAGATTGGTGGCATCACCGTGTACGATGATTTTGCCCACCATCCGACGGCAATAATCGAGACGCTGTCAGCTGTTAAAGAGGTTTCAGGCGACGGCCGCGTACTGGCTGTGCTGGAACCGCGCTCGAATACCATGCGTATGGGCGTGCATAAAAAGCGATTGCTGGATTCGCTGCAACAGGCTGACAATATCTATCTTTTTCAGCCAGATAACATCGACTGGAATCTCGCTGATCTGGCGCGGCATTCATCGGCTTCAGCCAGCGTGTATGATGACGTGGCAGATATCATCAAAGATGTTATCACGCAGGCACAGCCTGGAGATCATGTTGTCATCATGAGCAACGGCGGCTTTGAGTCAATCCATACAAGGCTGATGCAGGCGCTGGAACAACAGGCGGCCTGAGTATGGCGGCAATGGATACGCGCAAGCAGACAATCGCATTGGGCATGACGGGCGCATCCGGCGCGCAATACGGCTTTCGTTTACTGCAAAGCCTGCTCGCCGCGGATCACCGTGTTCAGCTGATGATCAGCAAGGCGGCGCAGGTCGTCATTGGCATGGAAACGGATATTACACTGCCGGGCCGCAGCGGTGATATCGAGAAAGCCCTGAGTGAAAAATACAATGCTGCAGATAATCAGCTGCGGGTATTCGGTGAAGACGAATGGACTGCGCCCGTTGCCAGCGGCAGCAATGATGTCCATGCCATGGTCGTGTGCCCCTGTTCCATGGGCGCGCTATCGGCAATTGCACATGGCGCCAGTAATAATTTGCTGGAACGCGCGGCGGATGTGATGCTTAAAGAACGCAAGAAGCTGGTGCTGGTGCCCCGCGAAACACCGTACTCGGATATCCACCTGGAAAATATGCTCAAGCTGTCACGGATGGATGCGGTTATCGTTGATGCCAATCCGGGCTTTTACAACAAGCCTGAATCAGTGGGTGATCTTGTCGATTTTGTGGTAGCAAAAATTCTTGACCAGCTGGGTGTCGAGCATAAGCTGCAGCCAAAGTGGGGTAGTGAATAGTAATAATCTGTGAAAACTCAAATATCACCGCAAAGGCGCAAAGAGCGCAAAGTTGAATTTAGTCCGCTAATGAACGCAAATATGTTTGTCATCCCTGCGAAGGCAGGGATGACAAAAGATTATATTTTCTCTGCGCCCTTTGCGCCTTTGCGGTGAAAAAGAGTCATTCAAAAAAAACGGCCCGCGATGGGGCCGTTTTCGTTTCAGCTTGTTGAAAATACTCAGGCGCTGCTGACATCCACTGCCTGCAAGCCCTTGTCGCCCTCGGCAAGAGAGAAAATGACGCGCTGGCCTTCACCCAGGGAACGGTGGCCCTTGCCCTGGATAGAGCGGAAGTGGACGAAAACATCGTCACCGTTCTCGCGGGTGATAAAACCGAAGCCCTTGGCTGCATTGAACCACTTGACCGTGCCGACTTCCTGCCCGGCACCAACCGTTGCACTGGCCTCACTGCCGCCATCGAGCTTTACAGCAAGCACACAGGCAATAAATATGCTGATAAATGATATCAGCCACAGTGGCAGTTTATCCATGGAGAACAGCATGCTTGCGCTCTGCATGACGCTTGAAGCCTGGCCGTTTTGTATATGGAAGCTGGCCAGGGTTGCGAGACCTGTAAATATAAAGCTGATAATGAGTATCTTGATTAATTGACGAGATGTAAGCATTTTTTACCTCTTATAATTTTTTAATAACATTTATTGGATAGGTGTATTTGTTTCTGGCAACACTCTGTTGCTGGAAACGTGCCCGCATATGTTGCAGATAGAAGCGCAGACTCAAATATTATAACTGAGAGTGGTTATCACTAATAGCCCGTAAAATGCGGGTTTTTTCTCAGGTTCTGTTTTTGGCTATGTTCGACATGATGGACTCGACAGTGGCATCGCTGGGCAATTGCAGGTGGAAGCTTTTTTCTTCAAGGTTTTTTATCACCGTGGCCAGATCTTCTTTGGCCAGTATTTTTTCTGCAGTGAGCTCCAGTTCCATGGAAAATTCGGTGATACCCAGACCGCGCATGATTTCAGCAGGCACCCTGGAGAAATCATCTTCCTCGGCAAGATAGATGTACAGGTCTGCCTTTCGTGAGCAGCGATATATAAAACAGTTCATTTCTATTCTCTTTCAACAACGGCAAGACCATTTGACTGATAAATGATAGTTTCATTCGCAGTCTTCGGATCTGCTGCCGGTTCTAAATAATAGGTGACCGAGCCTGTTGGCTGCTCGCTATGGCTGATGAATGATTCAGTTATAGAGATGAAATCTGCGAGGAATAATCCACCAAGCAGCATGTATTCCGGTTCGTCTTTAATATATTCGGTTGGATCAAGCTGGATAAACAGTTCCGGATCTGTGTGCTGCCTGATTTCCTGCCTGGCGGCCTCCAGTTTTCTGAAGCTTGGCACGAAGACATTGCCATTTTCTATCAGGTCGCCCTGGTGATGATTAAAGGAAATGATCAGATAGATATTGACGACAACCATCAGTGATATCGCTGATCTAAAAAAGTAGATGTATTTTTTCGTATCCAGGTATCTCAGAAATGCCGCTGGTAATATAAAAAGCAGAGGGAAAGCGACGATTGAATAGCGGCTGCCGTAATTATGACCGGTCAACAGAAACAGCAGAGAAGGCAGGATGAGCAAAATGCCAAAGAACAGTACGGCCGGATGGTTCGCAAAGGCTGATTTTGGAGACAGCCAGTTGCCCTGAAATGAGCGAAATAGTATGCGTAAAAAGCTGCCAATAATTATCAGGCTGATGAGCAGGGAAAAAACATTAATAAGCAGCAACACAATATATGAACCAAAATAACCGCTGCCATATTCCCTGTAGCCGGAGAAGCCGTAATCTGTCCAGCGCCCTATCTGGTTGGATATAACCCCGATTGGAGTGCTGATGATCTTGGCGACGCCGAAAGACATCGGCGTGCTTTCGCTAAAAATAGCACGTGTGTTTTCCCAGTCGCTGTTCATTTCGCCGATGAAATAGGGAAGGTAAACACAGATACCGGCGATGACGCCAGCTATAAACCATTTTTTATTCAGCTTTGCTGGACTGAGATACAGGATCAGCAGTACGGCAGGGTAATAAAACACGCTTATCATGTGAAACTGCGGGGTGATTGCAGCAACCATGCAGACAAGGAATATGGATCTGGAGTTGTCGCGTTGTGTTACGTCCCATAGTGACAGGAACAGAATGGCGCCGAAGAAGGCCATCGGCACCGGGTTCCACAAGCCGGTTGAATAATAAACCGGCCATGGTCCAGTGGCATACAGCAAGGCAGTTAACAGGGCATAGTCGCGGCCAATAAACATGTTTGCGAGTTTGTATACCAGGTAAATAACAAACGTATTGAGCAGGAGCATGATGAACATTGCTCCATCAAAAGAGTAGCCGCCCAGTTTGAATGTCAGCAGCCAGAACAGGGTCCACAAGGGCCCCGGTGCGTGTCCACCGGAAAAGTTTGGTTGCCCTATATACCAGGCATAATCAACACCAGCGAGCAGCTCGAGTACGACCTTGTAGGCTTCTAGTTCATCACCAATCGCAAATTCACGATATCCCTGCCCGGCATAGAGGCTATAGGTTCTCAGTAAAAAACCCAGGACAATGACTGCGAGCAGTAAAAGACCGTGTGTGCGCGGGGAGCTGTTTATGATTTTATCGAGGGTGTTCTGCAACATGGCTTGATTATTTATCGCTAGGGTAATTATTTATTCTGGTGATATATCTTTACCATGATGGGCGAAAGTCCACAGCTTGTTGACGATGAAATTCCACAAAAGCACTATACCCGTAGCGAATATTTGCACGACCAGGTAATTGATGCTGGTATTTTCAACACCGATATACATGATGAAGCCGTTAATGCCTGCGCCGATGGTGGCGACGATGAGAAATTTTGCAAGCGCTTCTGTATGCCGTTTGTCACTTTGAAAGGTAAAGTGATAGTTGAGTATGTAATTAATAATTGCGCCAACAACAAAGCCAAAACTGGAGGCAAAAACCGGATCAACTGCCCAGAACTGCACGAGCACTATCAAAGTTGTGTAGTGGCCCAGTGTGCCTATGGCGCCTACACCTGCAAATAACAGGAACTGTCCGAGCGTGCTTTTATGCTTTCTCATGTCGAGTGGTCATAATAGTCTTATTGCGGATAAGTCTGGTCTTCAGTCGTGCGGTCGTTAGCAGCTTGACTGGAGCCGGATTGCTGGCTTGGCAAGTATTCATTAATGAAATAAAGAGGCCGGCGTTTGGTTTCATTGAATATTCTTCCAAGGTATTCGCCCAGGATGCCGATCGCAACCAGCTGAACACCGCCCAGTATCAGTATAATTACGATCAGTGACGGATAGCCGGGAACCGGGTTGCCGTAAATCAAGGTTTCAATAACCATGTATATGCCATACACAAATGCGCTGGCCGCCGTAAACAGCCCGAGGTATGTCGATATCTTCAATGGTGCAGTGGTGAATGAAGTAATACCGTCGAGTGCAAAATTCCACAGCTTCCAGTAATTCCATTTGGTTTCACCGGCATGCCTGGGATCGCGCTGGTAGTGCACTGCTTTTTGGCTATACCCGATCCATGCAAACAGTCCCTTCATGAAACGATGCTGTTCGCCGAATGTATTCAATGCATTGACGGCACGGCGGCTGAGGATGCGAAAATCACCGGTGTCTTCCGGGATGGCGATTTTGCTGATACGTTGAATGATGCGATAAAAGAAATGAGCTGTTGTTCTTTTAAATAATGATTCGCCCTTGCGATGTGTGCGTTGTGCATACACCACGTCATAACCGTTTTGCCATTCCCTGATCAAGTCGGGTATCAGTTCAGGGGGGTCCTGCAGGTCAGCATCAATAACAATGACCGCATCACCCGCCGCTTTTTGTAAGCCTGCGGTCAGAGCGATTTCCTTGCCGAAATTGCGGCTCAGGTCAATCAACGTAACCTGCTTGTCTGCCTGCCTGAGCTCATTGATGATGCCCAGCGTGTTGTCCGAGCTGCCGTCATTTATATAGACAATTTCAAAATCAAAAGGCTGCTCAGATAAAACCTCGGAGATTGTCTGGTGAAATTGAGGCAGGACAGCTTCTTCATTGAATGCAGGCACTACGATAGAAATCAGTTGTCGTTGATCCATATTCAAAAAATGTCACCCCATGTTCTTCAGTACGAGCTTGGCGGCTTCAACAGTGCGATCCAGTTCATCAGTCATGTGTGTGCTCGATACAAAGCCGGCTTCGTAGGCAGAAGGCGCCATGTAGATACCTTCCTCCAGCATGCCGTGAAAAAACTGCTTGAACTGTTCAATGTTGCAATGCGTTGCCTGTTCAAAACTATGTACCTGCTGATCACTGAAGAACAGGCCAAACATGCCGCCAACACGGTTGCATGTCATCGGAATGCCGGCAGCCTGCGCGGCAGCGAGTATGCCGTTGGTAAGGTATTCAACCTTTTCGAACAGAACGTCGTAGAAACCGGGTGCTGAAATCAGCTGCAGTGTTTTCAGTCCGGCTGTCATCGCGATGGGGTTGCCCGAAAGCGTGCCGGCCTGGTAAACAGGGCCTAATGGCGAAATATGTTCCATGATCTCACGTTTGCCGCCAAAAGCGCCGACCGGCATGCCGCCGCCGATGACCTTGCCCAGCGTGGTCAGGTCGGGCTTGATGCCATAGTGCGCCTGTGCGCCGCCGAGCGCAACGCGGAAGCCGGTCATGACTTCATCGAACAGCAGCACGATGCCGTGCTGCGTGCACAACGCGCGAATACCTTCGAGGAAACCATCCAGCGGTGGAATGCAGTTCATGTTGCCGGCAACGGGTTCAATAATCACACAGGCAACTTCATCACCGATATCGTTAACCGAGTTGGTGAATGTATCGAGATCGTTATAGGGCAGGGTAATGGTATGTTCAGCCAGCGATGCAGGTACCCCCGGTGAGCTCGGTGTGCCCAGCGTCAGTGCGCCCGAACCGGCTTTCACCAGCAGCGAGTCCGCATGGCCGTGATAGCAGCCTTCGAACTTGATGATATTGTCGCGTCCGGTAAAACCACGCGCCAGCCGAATCGCACTCATGGTGGCCTCGGTGCCGGAACTGACCATGCGCACCATGTCCATCGACGGCAGCAGCTCGCACACCTTGTCTGCCATCACGGTCTCGATTTCGGTGGGGGCGCCGAAGCTGAGGCCGTTATCAGCAGCCGCCTTGACCGCAGCAATCACATCCGGGTGGGCATGGCCGAGGATCATCGGACCCCAGGAACCGACATAGTCGATGTACTCCTTGCCTTCGGTGTCATAAATATAAGGTCCGGAGGCCTTGCTGATGAATACAGGATCACCACCCACGCCCTTGAAAGCGCGTACCGGTGAATTGACCCCGCCGGGGATATGATTCTGTGCGGCCTGAAACTGGTCTGACATCGTGCTTACTTCATTGTTAGTTATTTAAAAGTGGGATTCTACCCGAATTCAGCCCAGCAGA
>DAOWLL010000580.1 GCA_030641945.1 Gammaproteobacteria bacterium
CCTCATCGGTCACCACCGTGCTGGTGGTTGGTTTCATTACCGCCGGCCTGATGTCCATGGCACAATCGATCGGCATCATCATGGGGGCCAATATCGGCACCACGATCACGGCCCAGATCGTGGCCTTCAAGGTAACAAAATATGCCCTGCTGATGGTCGCATCCGGCTTCGGCATGTTGTTCTTTTCCAAACAGGAAAAGATCAAACACTATGGCGGCATGCTGATGGGTCTCGGCCTGGTGTTCTTCGGCATGAGCGTCATGAGTGACGCCATGAGCCCGTTACGCAGCTACCAGCCGTTTCTGGACATGATGACCCGCATGGAGAATCCGTTCATCGGGATACTGGTAGCGGCCGGTTTTACCGCCCTGATCCAGTCGTCCTCGGCGACCACCGGTATCGTCATCGTCATGGCCACGCAGGGCTTTATTACCCTGGAGGCCGGTATCGCGCTGGCCTTCGGTGCCAATATCGGCACCTGTGTTACCGCCATGCTTGCCTCGATCGGCAAGCCGCGCGAAGCGGTCCGGGCCGCCGTTGTACATGTCCTGTTCAATGTATTCGGTGTGCTCGTGTGGCTTGGACTGATCCCCTATCTTGCAGAAGTTGTCACCTGGTTATCGCCGGCCCACCCGGAGCTATCGGGCACCGACAAGCTGGCCGCCGAGGCGCCGCGGCAGATCGCCAATGCACATACTGTTTTCAACATAATGAATACGCTTATTTTTATCGGCTTCACCAGCCAGTTTGCCCGGCTGGTGGAAAAACTGGTGCCGGATAAACCACTGGATGAGTCAAAAATCATCAAGCCGAAATTTCTCGACGAGGAACTCCTCGAAACCCCCTCGCTGGCGCTCGACCTGGCACGCCTTGAGATCGGCAATATGGGAGACCGCGTCAAGGAGATGTTGCAGAACATCATGACAGCCACCATTAAAGGTGACCGGACGATGCTGAGAAATATTGCCAAAATCGATGACGATGTCGATATTCTGCATGGCCACATCGTGACCTTCCTGGGGCAGATCAGTCAGAAGACACTGACGGAAGAGCAGACCAGGGTACTTATCAACCTCATGGCCGCTACCAACGACCTGGAAAATATCGGTGACATTATCGAAACCGACCTGGTCTATCTTGGCAACCAGAGAATTGCGGCACAGGTATCAATCAGTGATGAAACACGGGAGGTACTGCACAAGCTGCACAATGTAGTTGCCTCCACTACCGAACTGGCCGTCGATGCGGTCATGGAAAATGACCGGCGGGCAGCACTGGAAGTCATTGCCATGAAGGCTGATATCAACCGCCTGATGGACTCCGCGGCCATGCACGAATCCAAACGCCTGGTTGCCGAAGAACCGAACCGGTTGGCAGCCTACACCCTGGAAATGGATATTATCGAAAAACTGAAGCGCATTTATTACTTCGCCAAGCGCATGGCAAAGACTGTCATCCATGAGGAAGAGTCCGAGCATGCCGCATAATCAAACCCTGACATCGACATAAGCTGAAAATGCATGGTTCCGGCGCAAATACCGTGCACGTACTATTCGGGTGGGACCCGCTCTGGGTGTCCTCGATCCTGTTTGTTGTCACCTATGCAGTAATTGTCTCGGAAAAGGTCAACCGGGCCATCGTTTCCCTGCTGGGTGCAGGCCTGATGGTCATGCTCGGTGTTCTCAACCAGGAAACGGCCATCAGTGGCATCGATTTCAACACACTGGGTTTGCTGACTGGCATGATGGTGATTGTGGCGATTACCAAGCGCAGCGGTGTTTTCCAGTACATTGCCGTATGGTCCGCAAAGA
>DAOWLL010000451.1 GCA_030641945.1 Gammaproteobacteria bacterium
ATCGTATCTTCCCGCCGTCAGGAATTGGTTCTATACCATGATAAATAGCATTTTCTGCGAGAGGTTGCAGGGATAACGCAGGAATTTCTTCATCAAATAGCGAATTATCGATATTCCAGTCGATTTGCAGGCGTTCACCCAGCCTTAATTTCTCAATATCGAGATAGCTGCGCGTGATCTCGATTTCATCTTTCAGGGTATGGATGTTCTGTTCTTTAAGGCTGGCGCGAAACAGATCCGCCAGGTCTTCGATGGCTTTTTCTGCCTTGTCGGGCATGAATGAAATAAGGCTGGCGATCGTGTTCATGCTGTTGAACAGAAAGTGCGGACGGATTCTTGCTTTCAATGCCTGTATCTCGGCCTTGGACTGGGCTCTCAGGTTGAGCTTCCATTGCTGCTGGATATAAAAATAACGCAGCATAACGGCGTAGATAGCAGCAGCCATAATCAGGATGCGCAACAGAAAGTGTTCACCCAGCGGCGACGTTGCCTGGTCCAGCCTCATCCATAGATTGAGCTTAATTAACACCAGGGCAAAGAACAGGGTTACGGTCATCATGATCATAAAGCTGATGATCATGGTAAGCGGGCCGGACAGCCGGTTTAGAATACGGCGGCTCATACACAGTACGGCAGCATTGAGTAACGCAATCCATTGCATCATCATGGAAATAAAGGCGAGATAGTCCCAGAAAACTTCGGTCGTCGAGGGTATCGCCATGGCCAGCACAATCGCGAGTAATTGCACGATCAGTACCAGCATGAAAATTACACGTACATCGCAAAAATCCGGTAGCAAGCCGGTGTCGAGCTTGTCGGCTTCGCTCGAAAGACGTTCATTACCCATGCATTACAAATAGTCGAGCATAAACGGAATGCAAGTATTGTTCTGATATACTCGCGAACAATCATGAGTAAAAAAGACGACAAGCAGACCAACCCTTCATGGGGTGGACGTTTCAGCGAGCAAACCGATGCTTTTGTTGAGGCCTTCACTGCATCTGTTGAATTTGATAAGCGTATGTACAGGCAAGACATAACGGGCTCTAAAGCACATGCGCTCATGCTGCAAAAAACAGGTGTGCTTAGCGAGCCGGATTATGAAGCCATATTAAAAGGCCTTGATACCATTATCGAAGAAATCGAGAGTGGTACGTTTGAATGGTCGGTATCACGTGAAGATGTTCACATGAACATCGAAGCGCGCTTGACCGAACTGGTTGGCGATGCTGGCAAGCGCCTGCATACCGGGCGCTCGCGCAATGACCAGGTCGCTACCGATATACGTCTTTATTTGCGCGAACAGATCAACCACATCATTTCACAGCTTGTGGATTTACAAACTGGCCTGCTGCAGCTTGCTGAGCGGGAGGCGGACACGATCATGCCCGGTTTTACCCATTTGCAGGTTGCCCAGCCGGTTACTTTTGGCCACCACATGATGGCATGGTTTGAAATGCTGCAGCGCGATGCATCCCGTATGCACGACTGTCATGTGCGCATGAATGTATCACCGCTGGGCGCCGCTGCGCTTGCAGGTACCAGCTATCCAATCGACCGGTATCTGACAGCTGCCGAGCTCGGCTTTGCTGCGCCCGCAGCCAATTCGCTGGATGCCGTCAGTGACCGCGATTTTGCCATCGAATTCTGTGCCGCCTCGGCCATCCTGATGACGCACCTGTCGCGCATGGCAGAAGAGATGGTGATGTGGTCTTCAGCCCAGTTCGACTTCATCGAGCTGCCGGACCGCTATTGCACAGGTTCTTCCATCATGCCGCAGAAGAAAAACCCGGATGTACCGGAGCTGGTGCGCGGAAAAACAGGCCGCGTTAATGGCAACCTGGTCAGCCTGCTGACCTTGATGAAGTCACAACCACTGGCATATAACAAGGACAACCAGGAAGACAAGGAACCGTTGTTCGATACCATCGATACAGTGACCGCTTGCTTGCGCGCTTTTGCCGATATGGTGCCTGCACTGGTGTGCAAGCGCGACACTATGTACAGCGCAGCAAAACAGGGTTTCTCCACGGCGACAGACCTGGCGGACTACCTGGTGCGCAAGGGCCTGCCCTTTCGCGATGCGCACGAGGTCGTGGGCAAGGCCGTTGCTTATGGCGTGGCAAACGGCAAGGACCTGAGCGAGATGGATATCAACGAGCTCAAGGAATTCTCCGCCATGATCGATGACGACGTATTCAAGGTGCTGTCACTGGAGGGTTCGGTCGCGGCACGCAACCACATTGGCGGCACCGCACCGGAGCAGGTGCGCAAGGCCGTTGCCGAGGCGCGCCAGCGTCTAAAGGGCGGATGATCTACCGCAAAGGCGCAAAGAACGCAAAGTGAATTGATGTTTAAACCGCAGAGGCGCGGAGATGCAGAGATATTTTTATTAATTCAATCTCGGCAATCAAAGGGCTTTCGTAGGAGCGG
>DAOWLL010000370.1 GCA_030641945.1 Gammaproteobacteria bacterium
CTGGCGCCATCAAAAGACTGGTTGAATCCTGATTTTGACTAAAACATAGATAAACCAGGGTTATAGTAAGTGGGTATTCATCAAACACTGTGGGTTATTTCTGGATAATATCCTGGCCACAGAGGCACAGAGTACACAGAGGATTTCCGATTGATGTAGGAGCGACTTTAGTCGCGAACATGAACAATTCGCGACTAAAGTCGCTCCTACGAATACCTGTAACAATCTCTGTGTTCTCTGTGGCAATAACCGGAATCGAACCCGGATATTTCACAGGAACGCTTATTATGCGGTTTAAGTGCATGAAGATAATGGCTGCTGAGATTCCCCCAAAATCCTGCATTCTTATGAAATATCCGGGCTAGAGATACAACTATGACTAACAGGCGTTCACTCGTTGCAAATGTTCTGGTACTTGCAGCCATCGGTCTACTGGTAGCGATTTATATCGCCCCCATCTGGTGGGTTTCCCTGACAGCGCCTAACTACCCGGAAGAGGCTTTTCCGGATGGCATCCGCATTCACTTTCATATGAACGGCGTCTTCAACGGTTGCGAGAAAATTCAGAAGGACGAGATCACCGAGGATATAGCGATCGACTGCGTCCACGAGATGGATACCATTAACCATTACGTCGGCATGTACCCGATTGCTGCCGGTGGTGTCATCGAGAGGGCCTTTTCGCCGTTCCTGGTGTCAATGCTGGCTGTGATGCTTGCCGGGTTCATGTTTACCAAACCGGGCCTGAGAACGGGCGTGCTGTCGGTCGGCTTTGCAGTGATCGTTGGCTGGATGTACATGACCTATTACAGTGACGACGGCCTCAAATACCAGAATGCCGGTTACATCGAAGCATTGATTACAGCACTCGATCAGGATACCGAAACCGAACAAAAGGAAATGACACCGGGCGATGCATTGATTGCCCGCCTCAAGGCTTCGCTCGGCGAAAGTGAAGAACAACAGGCCAGTGCCGAACAAGAACCGGAAAACAAAAAAGCGAATAACATCGAAAGTCTTCGTGTGACCTTCGAGAAAGATCAGGAACGCAGTCCGGTCAACGAGCGTGAGCAGTGGAACGGCAGCGGCGCACAGATGCTTTCCTGGCATTATGAAAAAAACCTGGCCCGCTATTTCAATGTACCTGAAGAAATTACACCCCTGGTTGCTAACATGTCGACAGCAGCAGATGCTGTGTTCTGGCTGCTGATCGCCGCCATGGTTTTCCTTGTGGTTGCAACCCGTAAGACCAACAGCAAACTGTACTGGCTGCTGGTGATCCCCTCCATACTGTTGCCGGTGTTCTTTATTATCGATTATTCTGCCTGGCTATGGTGGTATGGCCACACCCTCAATGACATGGGTGCGTTCACTGTCAAGCCATTTATGCCGACCGTGTTTGGCGATGGCAAGGTGGCGCAGTTTACAACCCACTCCTATCCTCACACCGGTTTTGGATTGATGGTTCTGTTTGCCGCGCTGTTGATCATTGCTGCCAACCAGCGATATAAACAATTCAATATCGACAAGTGAAGGTGATGGGTTAGCTATTACCTGCGATTCTTGTCTTGATATGACAAATTTTGAATCTCAATCTGGCTTATCCAGAATTAATAGAACTGCCCATATGAACGGGAGGCTGAGCAAGCTCATTCTTCTTTGCCTGTTGTCACCGGCAGTATTGTTAGCCGAGCCGTTAACGCCGCTGCAGCCACTGATTGATAATGCAGAGGAGGGGGCGACCCTGTTGCTGGAACCAGGCAGCTATGCCGGACCCGTGCTGATCGACAAACCGCTTACGCTGGATGGTCAGGGCAAGGTGATAATTGACGCAGGCGGCAAGGGCAGTGTGATCGTGATTGACACGGATGGTGCTGTTGTACGCAACCTGCATCTCACCAATTCAGGAGAATCGCACAACGATATCGATTCCGGCGTGCAAGTACGTGGCCGCTTCAATGTGATCAGCGACAATATCATCGATAACTGCCTGTTTGGCGTTGACCTGCAGCAATCCGAAAACAATATCGTGCGCCGTAACCGCATCAGTTCCAAGCCTTTTGAGCTGGGCACCCGTGGTGATTCCATACGCCTCTGGTACAGTTTCGAAAACAAGATTGTCGATAACATAATCAGTGATTCGCGCGATATGGTTGTCTGGTACTCGGCACACAATACGATTGCACGCAATACATCCTATGACAGCCGCTATTCGCTTCATTTTATGTATTCACGGTACAACCTTGTTGAGGAAAATAACTACTACAACAATACGGTGGGTATTTTTCTGATGTACAGCGATGGTGTCGTAATAAAGAACAATACCATCGCGCATGCTGCTGGCCCAACCGGTATTGGCATCGGCTTCAAGGAAACATCGGATGTGACGGTCGAGGGTAACAAAATCCTTTACTGCGCCAGCGGGCTCTATGTGGATATTTCGCCGTTTCAGCCGGATACAATCAATACGTTCAGTAATAACCTGATTTCCTATAACGGCATTGGTATACGTTTTCTGAACGACTGGACAGGCAATGAATTCAGGGGCAACCGCTTCATCGACAACCTTACTCAAGTCGTTGTATCCAGCGGACAAACAGCAAACCGCAACGTATGGGAAGGCAATCACTGGAGTGATTACGAGGGATTTGATGAAGATCAGGACGGTGTGGGTGATACGCCGTATGAGCTCTATGTGTATGCAGATCGTCTGTGGCAAGATGTGCCGTATGCGCAGTTCTTCAAGGGCTCACCGGTACTCGAGGTGATGGACTTCCTCGAACGCCTGGCGCCTTTTACAGAGCCCCACGTGCTGGTTCGTGATGAACGCCCGTCGAAACAGAGGACGCTGGCACTGGTCGAAGAAGAAACACAGGTCAGGGATTCGCTGGATATCCTGCGCGAGAGCCTGGGCAGGCAATGAATAATGAATAACGAATAACGAATAACGAATAACGAATAACGAATAACGAATAGTGAATAGTGAATAA
>DAOWLL010000324.1 GCA_030641945.1 Gammaproteobacteria bacterium
CTAATCGGAAAAGCGTTAATACGCAATAATGTTATGTTTAAAACCGGGCGTAACATTGGCAATCACACCACACTGACCAAAATCCTCAACCCATCTGCCCAGATCCAAAAGATCGCTCACCTGTGAAACCACACCAACAGCCGCCACCAGCAGACGTGCACCGACTGTACACTCCTTGTTGTTTTCCCTGATGGTTGCGACAACGCGATCATGCTGCTGATCTATGCTTATCAACTGTGCGGGACAATGAAGTTCAAGCTTGCTGTTTTGCTGCAGACGCTGATACAGCACATCACCGAGCACCCGGTTCTCGGCAACATATCCCAGGGCCTCGACATGCTCCTCCTGATGGCGAAGCCGTGCCGCGCCGAAATGGCCTTTATCCGAAATATGAATGGTATTGATGGCTTCAACCCTGTCAGCCATGGCATCCCAGATACCCATTCCCCCGAAGATGCATCGACTGCCCCAGGACAGGGCGACGGTCCGGTCATCATAGCTGGGCTGCTTATCCGACTCGAGCGGATAGGCCTCAACAATATGTACAGCAAGACCGCTGTTTTCCAGTGCGCAGGCCAGACTGGCGCCGACAAGACCGCCGCCAATGATTAATACGTCACAATCTGTCGCAGATTTTCCCATTGATTAACTATTCACTGTACTCTGCTTTTTAAACCCGGTACCCACTATCATCTTTTCATCCCGGATTACGCTGCGCTAATCCAGGCTACCCACTATTCACTATTCACTATTCACTATTCACTATTCACTGCTCACTGCTCTCTACTCACCGCCCTATCCCGCCATGACAGCTTCGATTTCTTCACAGCTTCTGGGCAGCCCGGCTGAAAGAACATCGTGGCCATCTTTGGTTACAGCAACATCATCTTCTATACGCACGCCGATGTTCCACCAGCGTTTGACCCCGCGCGTACCTGCAGGAATATACAAGCCAGGCTCTACTGTCAGCACCATGCCTTTTTCCAGCAAGCGCCATTCACCATCGACTTTATAATCACCCACATCATGAACATCCATGCCCAACCAGTGGCCGGTACGGTGCATATAAAACTTGTTGTAAGTACCCTCCTTGATCAGGCTCTTTACATTGCCTTTCAACAGGCCAAGCTCAAGCATGCCCCTGGTCAATACACGCACAGCCGCTTCATGTGGATCGTTCCAGTGATTGCCCGGTTTGACCTTTTTTATTGCTGCATCCTGTGCTTCCAGAACCAGCTCATATATTTCTCTTTGCGCAACATTGAATCTGCCATTGACAGGAAATGTGCGCGTTATATCTGCGGCATAGCCCTGATATTCTGCACCGGCGTCGATTAAAACCATGTCACCATCATTCAGCGCCTGGTTGTTTTCGATGTAGTGAAGAATACAACTGTTAGCGCCGCCGCCAACAATCGAATGGTATGCCCAGCCCGCGCCATTACGATTGAACTGGTACATCAACTCAGCTTCAAGCTGGTATTCGTACAATCCAGGCCTGCAGGCCTTCATTGCATTGATGTGCGCCTGTACCGATATTTTTGCCGCCTTGCGCATCAGGCGCAGTTCATCACGGTGCTTGAACAGACGCATGTCATGCAGCAGATAATCAAGCGAGACAAACTCATAAGGCGCGTGTGTGCCGCCGCGTGACTTGCTGCGTAAATTATTGACACAGTTCATCACATGCTTGTCGAACTCGGGATTGAGCCCGATGGTGTAATACACACTCTCACAATTTTCCATCAGCCCGGGCAATATGTCCTCCATGTCCGCAATCGGGAAGGCATCATCCGCCCCGAAATGCTCAACAGCTCCTTCAGGCCCATAGCGTCGTCCATCCCAGGTTTCCTTTTTCTTGTCGCGATCACGACAGAACAGAATGTATTGCCCCTGTTTTCTGCCTGGCGCCAGCACAATCACAGATTCAGGCTCCGGAAAGCCACTTAAATAATAAAAGTCACTGTCCTGGCGAAAACCATGTTCAACATCACGGTTACGCAATAAGACCGGCGCCGATGGCAGTATCGCTATGGAGTTTTCCCCCATCATGCGCATCAGCTGTTTACGGTGCTGGGTGTGGATCCTGGTATTCATCTTTTATTGGTATAAAGGCATTTGCACGGATGAGATTTTATTTTCAGTCAAGGCGAAAATGCGCGCAGAAGCGCAGTTTATATGTAATAAACGAGCATTCGAGCACATTTTCAACGCAGAATGAGGATAAAAGATCATTCGTGCAAATGCCTTTAATGAATGGTTTGTGTTGACTGTAGAGGCTGCAGCTCTTCATAAATAAGCAGCACGCCCATGCGTACGTATTCTTCGATCTCCATGTACGCTGCTTCATCGTCGTTGTCATCTGATTCTTCTACGCCAGCATCATCAACATCGTGGCCAGCACGAGAAATTTCTACCATGTCTTTCAGCAGCTCGGCCGTGTCTTCGGGTAATTCGCTGCCCTCCTGAATGCCCCCCGCAGCAAGACCATAAATAAACCCCTGACACCAGGAGGCGAGTGCCTCTACGCGCTCCGGCAGGGGATCATCGTCATCCATCAATAACAATTTAAAATCACCTGTTGGATCATTCATCATTTCCAGCGTCGACTGATGCAAATCTGACATCTTGTGTACGACATCGTGCAGCAATTCGTTTCCCTGCTCCTGCTCGCCAATGACATGATCGACCCATTCTGACAGCTCTATAGTGCCGCGTGCGCAGAACATGCCACATAATGCACCATGCGCATCTGCAGCACCCATGTTTGCATCGATCCTGTATAAAAGCTCTTCGAGCTCTGTGATTTCCGGAAACTGGCTCATGCGGCGATTCTATCACGATGATTAAACCTGCTTATGCAGTAAATACTATTATCACTTTCATTTGACCCATACGCTTTGACGTCCTACTATTAGTACAGACCTCCTTTCAGCACCGAGGTTTTTTGGCACTGCAGGATTAAACATTCCTTTGGTGTTAACCCGTACAATAACCAGAAAAAAAGCTATGAACGAAACCATCTCAAGAATTAATCGCCTGGAAGAACAAGTAAGCGAACTGCTAGATCTGTGCAAACGCCTGGGTAAAGAGAACAACGACCTGCGCGCGCAAATGCAACATCTATCTGGAGAGCGTGCCACATTGCTCGAACAAAAAGAGCAGGCAAGATCCCAGGTTGAAGCCATGATCACGCGTCTACGTTCGATGGAAGCCGCATAATAAAAACAAATATAATAGGCCACCAAATGAAAAACCAGAACTCTCTCAGTATTATCATTCTGGATAAAGAATACAGGGTTGCATGCCCGCCTGGTGAACAGGACAGCCTGCAGGCCTCCGCAAACGAGCTCAATAAAAAGCTCACTGAAATCAAGACGAAAGGCGCTGTTATCGGTACCGAGCGTATCGCCATCATGGCGGCACTCAATC
>DAOWLL010000156.1 GCA_030641945.1 Gammaproteobacteria bacterium
ATTTTTGTTAAATATGTTTAATATCTTTAACGCAGAACTACTGATCTGGTTGACAGCTAAACGAATGTATTTGTTGAATTAAATGCACGCCTGGATGAGAAAAGTAATCAATAACTTTATTGCACGGCTGTCCTGCTTTCGCATCGGGCGGCAATCCAATATAGTTACCTGAATAAATTGAACAAACAACGAAAACAGGCGGGATGCTATGAAGATTGGACTGGCCCTGGGTGGCGGCGGTGTCAGGGGATTCGCCCACATCCTTGTACTCAAGGCGCTGGATGATTTGGGCATCAAGCCCAGCGTCATCGCCGGTACCAGTATGGGCTCAATAATCGGCGCCATGTATGCGTCCGGACTGAGTGGCGAACACCTGCTGAAACTGCTGCAGGATCATTCTGTTCAGAAAGATGACAGCTTGCGCGATATATACAACAAGCGTGACAACCTGATCGAGTGGATGAAGATGTTTTCCCTGGAGAAAGATCGCGGCGGAATACTCGAGTCCGAGGGCCTGTTCGAGCTTTTATTTCACGAAATTAAATGCGATTTATTTGAACAGCTTGAAATCCCGCTCACCGTGATAGCAGCCGATTACTGGAGTGCCGAGGAAGTCGTATTCAACAAGGGCAAGCTGTTGCCGGCGATCCAGGCCAGCATGGCAGTGCCCGGTGTGTTTGCACCTGTTTGCTGGGAAGACAGGGTCCTGATTGACGGCGGTGTCGTCAATATGGTGCCTTATGACCATGTGGCACCGCATTGTGATGTGACCATTGCAGTCAATGTAGGCGGTACACGCTATCCCGATGAAACACCCGTGCCTAATATCATGGAATCACTGCTGGGCACGATCTCCATTATGCAGACGGCCATGTTGAAAAATAAACTGGAACAGCATCCGCCCGATATTTTCATCCATCCCGAAATCAAGGGTATCCGCATGATGGACTTTACTGGTATAGATGATGTGCTGGAGCAGTCGCAACCCGCTATCGAAGAGCTGATTGAAAAATTGAAGCGCCTTTAGATTAAAGTGATTATTTCTCGTTAGCTTCGCAGGCGTCTTTCTTATAGCCAACGACAGTGGAATCAGTACATGCCGTACAGGCATTTGAGTACGTTTTCCATTGTTCCTCCCCGGATATACGTTGCAGGCCGCACACAGGGGTGTAGTCCATGGTGCATATCTCAGGGCGAGGTTCTGTGCATTGGGTTAGATCGTCCTTCACGTCGGCTGAAGAACATCCGAAACTAACTGCAGATAGAAACAGAATAGTTGTGAATATTAATCTGTAATGCTTTTTAGTAATCATTCGGGAATGATAACAGCAAGTGATTAATAATGCGCACGGTCAGTAGGCCGGCATAAGCATAGCGTTGCCGGCGATAACATTTGCCAGGAACGGCAGAGCCTTATCCTGGCCTACAGTCTAAAAAGTGTTTCACCACAGAGTCACAGAGGACACAGAGAAAAGCTTTGTATTGTTAATAGCGCCACAGGCGCAGTTAACAAAGTAAAACTCTGTGTCCTCTGTGCCTCTGTGGTGAATTGTTTTTTCTCAATTAACAGTGAAGCCGTTATAAACGCTCCATCTTCACCTTGATGACTGTGCGGCTATCTGCTTCGACAACGCTGATCTTGTAACCCTGTTCTTCAATCGTGTCGCCTTCCTGTGGAATATGCCGCAAGCGGGCGACGATGAATCCGCCTATGCTATGCGCCTCTTCAACGGGAAACTGAGCGTATAAGATATCGTTGATTTCAGAAATCGGCATGCGCCCACTCATGAGATGCGTGTTCTCATCGACATGCTCGATGTAAATACGTTTTTTCGGATGATACTCGTCGAAGTCATAGCCTACGTCGATTTCGCCAACGACCTCTTCAAACACGTCTTCCATCGTGAGAATGCCGACAGCGGATCCAAATTCGTCCACCACCACTGCCAGATGATCATCGCGTGCCTGCAGCTGAGGCAGCGCTATGTCAATCGTCTGTTTCGGCGACAGGTAGAGGGTTTCACTCACATAGTCGGAAATCGCACGATTTGGCAGATCCGGATTCATCAAGTCCCATGTGCTCAGGGTCAGTATGCCTTTAACATTGGTAATGTTTCTCTGGTAGACAGGTAAGCGGTTATAGCCATGCTTTAGAACGATGCGGATGGCCTCTTTCATACCGCGGGCCTCATTGAAACCGACGACATCGGCGAGGGGAATCATCGCCTCGCCAACGGTCGTATCAGCAAAGCGAATGATGCGTCGAATGCGTTTACGGTCAATGGTTGACGGATCGGATGCACTCTCGGAAATATCCAGCAATGACCGAATCTCTTCACGGGTAATGAACATGTTCTGGGGTGTATCCCCGCCGCCCGCGATGCGGGTAACGAAGCGCGCCACCCGGCTGAAAATAAAAATCAGGGGATAGAAGAGATAAGAGAAAAAGCGCAGTACGTAGATTAAACTGCTTACTAGCGTGTCTGCCTTTTGTTGAAACACGCTCTTTGGCACCACTTCGCCCAGAATCAACAGAACAGGCGTCATCACGATAACGGATATCAAGTCACCCGATGCGCCAAATAAATCGATAAAGATTAAAGCGCCCAGGGTAGAGATAGTTACCGTCGCAAGGTTTGTACCTACCAGTGTGGTACCCAGTATTACATCCGGTGTCTTGAACAACTTGAGCACAAGCCTTGCGCCACGGTTCCCCATCTTGGCCTGATGTTTCAGCTTGAGTTTGTCCGAGTTCACTATTGCAATCTCGGAGCCGGAGAAAAACCCCTTCAGGATCAGAAAAATAACGATCAGCAGGATTTCAGGTATCCAGTCCATGCTCATCCTCCTGTTTTTTCGATTTATCTGGCTGCTGACTGCTATCAGGTTCTGATGGTGGCTCGATGTGGTCCGTTTTCTGCTCTAGTTGATCTGAAGTATCCGTTTGATCGGCTAATTGTTCCTCTGTCTGGGCAGCATCTACTTTGGTTTTTTTGCGGGTGGACCTCTTTTGCACCTGTATCATACTGATGCGCAGCCCTTTCAATTCCTTGACGGTAAATTCATATCCCTCATAAGAGACCTTGTCACCCATTAACGGCAGACAGTCGTAAAGCCTGAAAGCTACACCGCCAATCGTGGCCATCACCGGATCTTCTATATCAAAATTGGTCAGATTGTTGAAATCGGTCAGACGCATGTCGCCGGGCACTGTATAACTGTTTTCATCCTCTTCCTGGTAGTATTCCTGGCCCACCATCTTCCCGGATATCTCGCCAAAGATAAAAGTCAGTACGTCCTTCATGGTGACGATGCCGAGTACCTCGCCGTACTCACCCAGAATAATGGCAACACGTGTATTGTGGTCCTGAAAATAGTCGAACATCTCGTCTACTTTTTTTGTCGGCGGAACGAAATGGGCGGGTTTCACTATCATGTCCAGAGTCACCTCGGACAGGTCGTGAACGCCTCGAACAATCTTCATGATATCTTCCGAATGGATGAAACCAATCACGTTATCCCAGTGCCCTTGATAAACAGGAATTCTTGGATGGCGCAGTCGACGGAATTCTTCAATGATTTGCTCTACCGGCAGATCTGCATCGAGAAACAGAATACGGGGCCCCGGCGTCATGATGCGTGATATATCAGTCTCCGCAGCTTCAAGCACGTTGTCGATCAATACACGTTCAGTGGCATCGATGATGCCTGTCTCTTCACCCTCTTCCAGCAGAGTGCGCAGCTCGTCAGGTTGCAGGATATTCTCTCTGCTAACTTCGTCTCCGACAATAAAGGAGGTGATGTGGTCAGATATTAGTCGTATGGCCTCACGTAAAGGTGTAATAAGGATCATCCAGCGAGGAAGCAAATGTGCCGTCACACGCGTCGAAAACTTGATGGGGAAATTGACGGCTATCGTCTTGGGTGTCACCTCGCCGATAAGCAGTAATAAAGGCACCATAATGACAATGTTGATCCAGCCTACATCCTCTATCGGGAACAGCAGAAGCAGAATGCCCGTCATGTTGACGGCTGAAGCGATATTGACCAGCTCATTGCCGCACAGGATCGAGATGATGAGTCGCCGGGGCTCATCAAGCATGGCGTGAATACTTTCTGAATGCTTGTCCCGAGTCTGCCTGAGTTTTTGCAGATCGATACGGCTCAGTGAGAAAAGTGCTGTTTCAGAGCCCGAGAAAATAGCCGAAGAAAAAAGCAGTACAACCTGTAAGACACCACGTAAAATCAACTCCCAGTCATCAGGACTGAGTTCAAGTGACTCATAAAATGCTATCAGTTGTTGCATCAATCTATACCGATAATCAGCATTCTCGCAGCGTTAGTAATTTAAGGAGTAAGTGTGTGACCTCCAGCAAAGCCGGGGGTTACCTAATGATTAATCAAAACTCGAATGGCACATCGTATCAGGCAAAAGCACTTATTTCACATGTTTAATCCACTTTATGAACTATAGTTGATTTCCATCAAAGCGGGCGGGGTTCATTTTTCTGGATACTGCCTGGAAAGCTGTGTCGGAGAGTAATCGGTTCTAAATTTAGTCAAAAACCGGGGAGTCCATTACTTTGGGGGAAATCCAGACTCATATAAAGTGTTCCCAATTACCATATGTCGCCACCCCCCTGTATGCTTTCCTTAATATGAGTTGCCCAACATTTCGCAGGGTGAATAGACAAATGGGTATTAAAACAGGCGCTGGCGTGATTCCTTTTGCATGGGTGGATGGCACTTCCTGTTTTCTATTCCATAAAACCTTCACTGGAAGAAGAGCGGGCCTTCTCGTTGATTTTGGTGGCGGAAGCCAGGCGGGTGAAACTCAATATCAAACGGCCGCCCGGGAATTCATCGAAGAAACCGACGCGATGTTTTTAGCGGATAGCTGCAATGGTGATAGCGATAGGCGAATGCAGATGAAATCGCAATATCAACTGATGCTGCAAATGATCGAGAACACACAAAGTAAACATCCACAATGGTGGTGCAGAAGAGCCAGTGTGACTGATGATAAACCCAGAGACTGGAAGACGTACTTCGTTGAGGTTGATTACAGGAACCCCGATGTCATGAATTCAGCCTGGGCGGCAGATAAAAACGGCCGTTTCAAGAAGCAACGTGAACTGCTCTGGCTGACTGCAGAGCAGTTGCTGGATGTTTTTGATAACAGGCCTAAAACATTATGGACACGGGTCAGGGAACTCGAGGGCGCCAGTGATGTTGTGCGAGCAATTGCAAAGGAGTCGAATCAACTCCATGAGCTGGAAAAACCTGTATAGGAACACGGTGAGTAATCTAACCGGTTTGACGGTACGAATGTTGAATTA
>DAOWLL010000429.1 GCA_030641945.1 Gammaproteobacteria bacterium
ACAGTGCGCTCTGTGTTGTCGAAACACCTGCCGATGTGCTTGCGATCGAACATATTGCTGAGTACCGAGGCAAGTATTTTGTCTTAATGGGGCATCTTTCGCCACTGGATGGCATTGGTCCTGAAGAGCTCGGGCTGGAGTTGCTCGAACAAAAACTTGCGACCGGTGATATCAAGGAGCTGATACTGGCCACCAACCCGACCGTCGAAGGCGAAACTACGGCGCATTACATCTCTGAGATGGCTGCTGAACATAATGTCGAAGCGACACGCATCGCACACGGCGTGCCCTTGGGTGGCGAACTCGAATACATCGATGCCGGCACATTGGCGCATGCCTTTTCCGGCAGACAACGCTTCCGGGTGTAGATCAGTGTGAACAAAAGGCGTTGTTGCAATGCTCGCGGGTGGCATTGGTACAATGCAATTATCGGAATAAAATTCTAAAAACTACTGAGGGAGAGCAATCATGACAGATTGCCTGTTTTGCAAGATCAGAGACGGTGAAATTCCTTGCGACAAGGTTTACGAGGACGATGACATCATTGCTTTCAGGGATGTCAATCCGCAAGCACCAACTCATATTCTGGTCATACCAAAAAAGCACATTGCGACCATCAATGACCTCGAGAATGAAGATATAACGCTATCTGGCAAGATGACGCTTGTCGCCAGGCAAATCGCTGCCGACGAGGGTATCGATGAAGACGGTTACCGCCTGGTATTTAACTGCAACGAAGGCGCTGGCCAGGCCGTATTCCATATCCATATGCACCTGTTGGGGGGCCGCAAAATGAGCTGGCCGCCGGGCTAGTAAACTCTGTAACTAATTGATATCAAAAAATAATTTACAAAACGGGGTATATGCCTTGATAGATCGAACTTTTGTATTATTAATTGTGACTAATATACTTAAATTCGGTTGATCAGGATCATATAATTGACGCTGTTATTCTGGCATAGTTACTGAGAAAAACAGGGCTACTCATGAAAAATCATATACTTACACTTATTCTGGTGTTTACTGCATTTGTGGTGAACGCTGCGCCGGATGGTGCGGCGCTATATCATCAGTATTGCGCGGTCTGCCATGGCGATGATGGTAAAGGCGGCGTCGGCGTACCGCTGTCATTGTCTTCATTTATAAACTCCGTTTCCGACGAGTATTTAAAGACTACCATCAGGCTTGGCCGTCCTGGCCGTATCATGCCGTCTTTTCCAAAGCTGAGTGATGCGCAGATCAATGCACTCGTTGAGCATATGCGTGCCTGGTCAGATGCTCCGGTGGTCACGCACAACACAGAGCCCGTTAAAGGCGATGTAAAGCACGGTGAGGCACTGTTTGCCAAACACTGCGTGCAGTGTCATGGCGAGAAAGGTAAGGGCGGAACCGGTACAGGCGTGACTTTCTCCCGAAAGCGTGATTTGCCGATTATTGCACCAGCACTAAACAATCCCGGCTTTCTGGCCGCAGCCACAGACGCCATGATCAAGGACACATTGATCTTCGGGCGTGAAGGTACGCCGATGACGTCATCCCTGGTTACAGGTTTGTCTGAACAGGATATCGATAACCTGGTGAGTTATATCCGTTCGTTTGAAGCGCAGTTAACAGACGCTGCGAAAGATGAAGTAATTGAAGCAGTGATAACTGCTGATTCACCTTACACCGTTGAGGAAACGATTGAAAACCTGAAAGCTGCTATTGTAGACCAGAATTTCACCTTAATCAGGACAGATTATGTAGAGCACGGTTTCGTGGAAGAGGGCAAGGAAAACAAAAAGCAGGTGGTTATTCATTTCTGTAATTTCAACTTCTTGTTTCAGGCGCTGGCTATCGACCCAAGAGTAGGTATCTTTTTACCGTGCCGCGTAACAGTGACCGAGCAGGAGGACGGCAAGGTCCAGGTGGCAACGATTAATCCAATGCGATTAAGTGGCCTGTTCAATAATGATGAGTTAAAAGCCGCATGCAAGGAGATGACAGGGATTTATGAAGCTATCATAGAGGACGCAGTTTTATGATGGCCAGGACTATTTTATTTATTACGCTGTTTGCATCGTCTTTATCAGTAATGGCGAACCCGTTTGCCACTGTATTTGCAACTGACCTGATCATGGCGCGTTCGCATGAAACATTCCCCGAGGCCATGTTGACCCTGCAAACATCGATCAAGGAGCATGGTTACACGGTCGCACGTGTTCAGCGTATCGACATTGGGCTTACCGGCATGGGCTACAAGACAGATAAATATCGCGTGGTATTTGTTGGCAAGACTGAAGAGATCCAGTACCTCACCAAAAAATACCCTCATCTGACACCATACATGCCACCTAAGGTGTCCATTTTTGCAGAAGAGGGCGATACCGTTGTTGTCACCGCCAATCCTTATATCTACAGGGAAATGGTTGACGATGAAAAAGACAAGCAGATATTCGACAGGTGGGAAAACGACATTTACTCTGTATTTAAAGATTTCAGCAGTGCCGGTGAGGATTAACTACGGAACTGTTCAGGACTAAAACGAAACAGCCGGCTAAGCCGGCT
>DAOWLL010000577.1 GCA_030641945.1 Gammaproteobacteria bacterium
GTATCAGCACCAAACAGCTGGCAGCTGAATTACTAGCTGAACCGATAAGCCGAGGCGCACTGGCCATCACCCAGTGCTTCTTAAATGGCGGCAAAGTCCTCTCCTGCGGCAATGGCGGCTCCGCTGGCGATGCCCAGCACTTTTCCTCAGAGATGCTCAACCGCTTCGAAATGGAGCGCCCTGGCCTGCCTGCAGTGGCCCTGACCACAGACAGCTCGACGGTGACTTCAATTGCTAATGACTACAGCTACAATCAAATATTTTCCAAGCAGGTGACCGCTCTCGGACATGCCGGCGATATACTGCTCGCGATCAGCACCAGCGGCAACTCTGACAACGTCAATGCGGCGATCGATGCTGCACACGAGCGTGAGATGACCGTGATCGCATTAAGTGGAAAGTCTGGTGGTGAAATGGCCGGGCGCCTGTCATTAAACGATGTAGAGATACGTGTACCATCTGAATCAACAGCGCGGATACAGGAGGTGCACTTACTGTGTATTCACTGTATTTGTGACCTGGTAGATCACCAGCTGATCGGGGGCTAAAGACGTCGTTTGTCTTTGGTCGTTCGTCTTTTGACCAACGACTACCGACAAATGACCAACGACCTATTTTACGACGCGAAGACTTGGTCTTTTAGGCTTATCTGGATCAGTGTCCGGATCCGGGTCATCGCCGTCATCCGTCGCTGAAACCGCACCATCATCTTCTGAAAACATCATGCCCTGGCCATTCTCTTTGGCGTACACCGCCAATACGGCTTCAACAGGCACATACAGCCCCTGAGACTTGCCTGAGAAACGTGCGCTGAATGTAATTTCGGTATCGCCTAATACCAGTCCGCTTATTGCCATTGGTGCGATATTAAGGATGATTTTGCCGTTTTGGACATGTTCGGCCGGTACCTGAACACCATCGACTGAAACATCCACCAGCAGATGAGGCGTCATGCCGTTATCAGTAATCCACTGATAGATCGCGCGGACAAGGTAAGGACGGCTGGATGTCATCTGCATGATAAATAGTTTTAAGTTACAAGTTATAAGTTTCAAGCAACCTGCTTTTCACTTATAACTTGTAACTTACAACTTAAAACTACTGCTTACAAGCGCAGCTCGCGTTCTGACTCAGTAAGAGCCAACTTAAAACCATCACGTTCGAATAAACGGTCAGCATAAGTATTTATTGATTTTGCTTCTTTAGGCAACTCGATACCATAATGGCGCAAACGCCAGAGTATGGGCGCTACGCTGGCATCGACCAGGGTAAAGTCTTCACTGAGAAAATACGGCATGACATTAAATATCTCAGCAACCGATGCGATGCTTTCAGTAAGATCCTTCTTGGCTTTAGCGACAGCTTTTTCGCCCTTGGTCTCGATGATATCGACCAGCGGGTACCAGTCATGTTCAACCTGAAACAATGCGAGGCGCATCTGTGCACGCTGCACAGGACCAACAGGCATTAGTGGTGGATGCGGAAAACGTTCTTCCAGATACTCCATGATAACGCGTGAGTTATATAACACCAGGTCACGGTCAACCAGCGTAGGCAAACTACCGTAAGGATTTAAATCTATCAGGTCCTCGGGTAATTTTTTTGGATCGCACAAGATCAATTCGTGGGCAATGTCTTTTTCGTTTAAAACGATACGGGTACGATGACACTCAATAGATGATGCCGTGGTATATAAATTCATAGGTTATCAGGGCAAAAGGGCCTCTATCTCTGAGATTTGTGCGGCAACAAAATCAATGTCCTCTACTCTTTCCGCTTCCTCTGCGTCGTGCCTTGAAATCATATTTTGAAGAAA
>DAOWLL010000072.1 GCA_030641945.1 Gammaproteobacteria bacterium
CCCGTCAGGCAAATCAGGCCATCGGCTGGTGCTGCACTTGCATAATCAAACAGTAGGCCCTGCTGTTTCGAAAACGACCGTCAAGAAAAAGAAACAATTGCGCGATGTCATCGTTGCAATCGATGCAGGGCATGGTGGCAGGGACCCTGGCGCCACAGGTAAAAAAGGCACCAAAGAAAAAACAGTCACGCTGCAGATGGCTAAAAGACTGGAGAAAAAAATCAATCAACAAAAAGGCATGAAAGCGGTTCTTATCAGGAAAAACGACCGATACATGCGCTTGCGCGATCGCATCCATAAGGCACACGATTACCATGCTGATATGATGATTTCGCTGCATGCAGATTCATTCCCCGATCCACGTGCCAGGGGATCGTCAGTATATGTGCTCTCGGTTGATGGGGCCACATCAGAAACGGCGAAACTGCTGGCTGAAAAAGAAAATGCTGCAGATCTGTTGTTTGGTGATGTGAACCTGGCTGTTGAAGACAAGATGGTAAAAGAAGTGCTGTTTGACCTGTCGCTGACGGGTAATATCCAGTCAAGCCTGGATATAGGCGATGAAATACTGCGCCAGATCAGGCATGTAAACCGAGTGCATAAAAAGCAGGTACAGCAGGCCGGTTTTGCCGTGTTGAAGGCGCCGAATATTCCTTCGGTTCTGCTTGAAACTGCGTTCATATCGAACCCGCGTGAAGAAAAGAATCTGAAGAGTTCTGCGCACCAGAAAAAAGTCGCCAATGCAGTCAGCAAAGGCGTAACTAACTATTTTGCACGCAAGGCACCACCAGGTACGTGGCTGTCTGCCAGTGCAGCAGAATACAAAGTAAGATCTGGAGATACTTTAGGCAGTATTGCCAAACAATATCAAACCAGTGTTGAGAATTTGCGTGCACGCAATGCGATGCATACAAGTAGCCTGAATGCAGGTCAGGTGCTTAAAATCCCGGTGAGTTAATAAGCCAGATTAACTGGCAGCTAATAATAAAACGCTCACTATTCCCTGCTTGATGGCCCTGTAACAAGGGCCATTTTTTTGCATGTTTTACGGGGCTTCTAACCCGCATTTCTCACCAGGCCGCTGTATCTCCCGAGTAACCGCATGATTATAAAACCCTAAGCTCGATTTTAATCAAATACAGTCTGTTTGGTGGGGTGCTATTTCGTTCCATGCACATCTGTAGCGTCTCTGCGTACGCATCTTCCATCAAACCATAGCTATGGCTATGCTTTTCAGTCCAGACGCGCACTCAGAAACACTACAGATGCACCTGAATCCGAAATCCTGGTGAGAAATGCGGGCTAATGGATGATCTGAGTCAGGGTGAAGTCAATACCGCTTACAAACTGATCATTAGCAGTAATTTCAATCTCAGGTTCAGTTGTGGCACTTAAATTCAGTTCGTCCATCTGCTGCTGGGAAATGCGGATACGGTACTTGCCGAGAGGTATCTTGCTGATCACATAGAATCCGTCATATTCAGTTGTTGATGATCTGACGACACGGCCACGTTCATCGACAACCTCAACAGTAACTTTACCTGCGGGTACGGTTCTTCCATTGCGTGATAGATATACCGTGCCATCGATTTCGCCGCTGGTAAAGACCGGAAAATCAAGCTGCATAGCCTGTCCAGGCCTGGGTACGATACGCATACCCTCAAGCGCGGGTGACCACAGTGGGTCTTCCAGTGTTGGTATTGCTATTGCAAGGTTAACAGGTACGTATTCTAGAAGACCGGTCATGAAGGCAATGCCCGATGCGTTGGTGCGTACCTGTTGATAGCCGTTATTGACAGTAAAGCCAACATTTTCGATAGCTTCATCACCTTCATTGAACAGACCGTCCTCGTTGTTATCTAGGAATACCCGTGCAGAAACGCTGCCTCTCCCGGCAACGGCCAGTGCATGGGGTACCCATCTGTTTTCTCTTGGTTCTCTGCCAAGGCCAATTGAGAATCTTGCATCAAGGCTCAAGATACTATCAGTGTTATATCTTAGACCTGCCGAGAGGTTGAAACTGCCAACAGATTTGGATGCAGATGCACTGATTTCTGTTAGGTCTGCGCGTAATGAATGATTTAAACCATATGTAAACTGGAGGTCTTTATATAGTGGTGGCCTTAATGTGATGTCAGCATTTGTAAATTCTGATTCGGGTTTGAATCCGTAGTTCACTGTTCCACGTAATCCATAATGATTGATTTTGCTGCTCAAGCCGAAAGTGCCAGTGAAGGTGCTTGGGATATCCGAGTTTTGTACATAGGTCAACTGGTTGCTGAACGATAACCCATAAGTTTGCAATGAAATCACGTTGTTCACTTCATTACGGTCATTGCCGGACTCGAAATCCGACATTATCAACTCAAGACTGAAAGGAATACGAGGCAGAAATGTAGGCGGTATTGAGGTGTCGATCCTGAATTCTGTTTTGTCCTTGAATTCCTGCTGTGTCGGTTTGAACTCCTCACTGAAGCAGCTGTTCTTTATGTTGTGTTTAACCTTGAAACCGGTGTTACCAATGCCTGTTTGAAAATCAAAGTAGACGGCCTCTCCGCCATTTATGTCATCAATTACGTTCATGGTAGCGAAAAATGATTTCCAGAATCCAAGTACACTGGCTTGCAAATAGCGGTGTTGTTCGATCGTGTTCGTGCTTATATCCAGTGGAATATCAGCGGCAATGAACGATGCAGAAATCCTGTTTGTGAGACCGACATCATATTGTGCGGTCGCACGATGTCCACCACGATCATTATCCGAGGCCAGTGCGCGATAGTAATGCTCACCTTTTTTGGTGAGTGCCTGGCCTAGCTCATAGAATTCTTCCTGTTCACGAACCTGGCCTTGAGGACCATAGAAAACCAGGCGGAAGTAGTTGCGACCGAAAAGTAACGGGATGTCCTGGAAATCATACTGTCCGTCAACAGGTACGGACTGATAACCGATCAAGCGGTCGTTGCGATAAAGCTCGACCTCCCAGCCCGGCAGCAAATTTCCACGAAACCGCTGGCTGTCGTAGACATCCTGTCTGGTCAAGTTGAAATTACTGACCAGTGCACCGGGTTCCTGGTCTCCAGGGATAGTTATGTTTTTCAATCGCGGTTCAGTAATTGAACCCAGTGCATATTCTGTTGCCCTGGCAAATCCGAGTAATTCACTTTCCGGGTCTTTTTTTCCTAGTGTGAAACGAAGCTCATTCTGAGCATCATCATCTGTTAATAACAGATAGAGCGAAGATGACATACCCAGTAAATCGGTTGTTGCATAAGTAGTCGAGCGGAATGTGTTGGTTGATTGACCATCGCCCTGTCTTCTTGTGGTATCAAATGTCTGGTCAAAAAATGGAACGTTCCACATGTCGTATGGCTCGTAGTGATGTGGATAATAGGGTTGCTCTGTGGCAAGACGTGCTCTTGTTCTGGCGATGCGTTCCTCGCGTTCCATTTTGACGATGAAAGGGAAAGGATCCTCTGAGCTAATCTTAACGGTGGAAGAAAATAAATCTGCATTTATCTTTATATCGAACCATTTGGATAAAGCGTTGGCATCAACATAAATATCATCATCAAGCACATACACAAGATTTCTGTTATAGCTCTGTGTGACGCCTCTGCTGGTTATCTCGTTGCGTGAAGTATCGAGATAAAAGGTATTTCTCTCCCTGAACAGGAAGCCCTCTGCGGTTCCATCACCCGGATTAACAACGACTGCGAGATCCAGGATTTCGGCTAAAGTGCCCATGGGGATCAGCAACATGTTCTTGCGTTGGTATGTGGCTAAGATGTCATCCAGCAGATATTGTTCGACGCGTATTTCAAGAATACGCAGATCATCATCCCTGGGCGTCCAGTTTTCATCATCAGCTGCACGAGTCAGCGCTGAATTTGAAAACAGAAGCAGGGACAGTAGAGTAAAGCGAACGAAGTTCACTGACTTTCGCTCCCGATGTCATCCTAGGGAACTGCGAATCGTGATTCGGCGAGTAAGCCGGTTATTTCATTTTTACCTGCTTCCAGGTAGGTTATGTGAAATTCGCCGTTAGACAGGTTGAAACCCGCGGGTGTCTGTAGCCTGATTTCAACAGATCTGCTGGCAAGAGGCGTGTAAACAGCTACACCATTAACCTGGCCAACGACAACAGATTCACCACCTTTTGGCGTGAAATAAACACGAAAGTCGCCTTAGGCAGAACTGTTGCCTTGACGATTAATCTTTAAAGACAATGTTTTTTCTGCCTTGACGGTATTGGCCTGGTTTAGTTCGAGATCGCTCAGACTAACCGTTGAACTCAACTCACCCTGGCGAACGATGACGGGAATGGTGATGCCAACAACAGGAATCAGCTGCACAGTGAGTTTCTTTGATCCTTTGTCCGATAGTTGATTGATATCTGTTGCAGCTGGGTCGGGCAGTGACTGAAACAGCATGTGGGAGCGATATTCACCGTCTTTCATCTCATGTTTTTTACGTAACATCAGTCTGACAGTTTGTGATTGCCCCGGCTGTAGTGTCACCTGGCGTGGTGAAAAGCGCACGATATCATCAGAGTACATACCGGGTTCATTCTCCGCTACTGCTTCAAACTTGCCATCTTCGGTCATTTTTCTGCGAACAAAGGAAATTCTGTATCGGCCGGTTTCTGAGCCGTTATTTATCAAATTAACCTGCTTTGTTCTTTCGCTACTTTCAAATACGATACGCGTTGGCGATACCATTAATTGCCCGGCGGCATAGGTATTAGTCGATAAGAATACCGAGAGCGTCGCTAGAATCAATATCAGAAATAAATAAAGCTTATTGCATGAATAAGCATTCGCAGTAGCAAATACTTGTACCGAATTGTTATGAATTATCGTTTTTTGTTGTTTCATTATTATCTTTATTGTTGAAACAGTTTGTAGTCCCTGATGCTATATGGGGGCTAACATAATGCCAGCCCCCATGATTCATCACATTCACACAATGGTAATTATTGATAGTTAACCGTCACTGTGTATGTATTGCTGTACGTACCAGCTGCTTGTGTACCGCCAATAGCCAATGTTGCGCCGACATTAAAGTTTTCTGTGCCCGCCAGAGGCATTGTTCCTAAAGAGTTATCAGTAAAGCCAGTTACATCCATTGTTCCAGTGCCGCCTGATATATCGACAGTGGCGGGAAAGGTCAACGTATATAATTTACCAGGCACACCAGTTATCGTGAACAGTCCTGCGGTGTTTGCACCACCTGCAATTATCTCTGCATCACCTGCTGTCACTGAGCGGCCGCCACCTGGTGCCAGTGTTACATCACCGCCAGCCGCACCAACACCGACATCACCAAAATGAAGGGCAGTACCTTCAGCAATAGTCATTGGTGTAATTACTCTTGCTGTTGCTGATGCTGTGCTCACGCTCGCTGCTGATGCAGCAGCCGTGTAAAGACTTGCTGTCAATGCAGCTGCCCCAGCTGCAATTAATAGTTTGTTATAACGGATCATGATCTGTTTCTCCAAATGTCAATAATATTTAATCTGTGGTTTTGATCATTTTGATGTCAATTCAGTCTATTGTCTTAGTATAGAATTCATTTGGTCTTGTTCAAGCAATAAAGGTTGATTTTGTGAACAAATTCAAAAGCCTGTGAAACTGCCCGGTCTTTTTTCTAGTTATATTCAACCGTTGTCGCCATGATGCCCCGGTAAGCACCGAAAGGTTGAAAACTGCCTACATTCATGGTGGCGCCAACGTTCAAATTTTGCCGTCCGCCTGGATCCAGTTGGCCATTAGCAGAGGGCTCGCTTACGAAGTTCTCAACAGTCATGCTGTCACCGGCCGAGCTGCTTATCACTATCGAAGTCGGTAGCGTGATGATATATAACGCATTTGGATCACCCGATACTTCAAAATTAGCCGGTGTTCCGGCGGTGTTTGAATTGATAGATGCGCCGCCAGTTGAAGTTCTTGAGCCATCGACCCCGATGCTTACCGTGCCCGGAATCGAACTGGCACCGATATCACCAAATACGATACCGTTTTGTGCTGCCAGATTGATGGTGGATACGATGTTGGCATCAACCGTTGTAGTTTTCGTCGCAGCCTGAGCGAATCGTTGATTACAGAACACAAGAACAGCCATGATGAATGCCAGTAACATGACTGATAAGTTCATTCTGTACAGCTGCAATCTTGAGATTGTTTGTGTTGCCATAGTAGTACAATAGCTGATTATTATTAGAGTTCTCTTATTAAGCGATAAGGCGTTGTTTATCCAGGATAAATGGTTTTAATTAATGGGTAAAATCAACGTTGAACGTTGTTGTATACGAGCCGCCGGCCTGCCCGGCGGTTGAGTTCAACGTTGCACCCACGGTTACCCTGGTCGGTGCGCCCGGTGCGGTTAATTTAAACTTGTTCGCCGGGTTTTTAGTGAAATTATTTGCGGTCATCGAAGCAGGGCCGGCCAGTGTTACCGAGGCTGGTAGCGTAATCGTAATATTGCGCTTTTCACAACCTGACAGAGTAGTCCAGACGTCATATGCGGCTGATGATACGATGCCGCCAGCGAGTATAGGAGCTGTCGTTGTTCTGGTGCCTGCCGTGTCAACCGTGATGGCCCCGGCAACTGTGCCTTCGTAATCACCAAAGTTAAGGTTGGTCACCAATGCGGCCTGAAGAGCAGCATTACATGCTGCTTTGGGTGGGGGTGGAGCTGCGCTGGTTTCATGGCTGCACAATAAAACTGTTAACAGTAATGAAGTAATTACAGCATGATTGGCGGGCAGTGGCAGCATGACATTCCTATTGTGCTCGATTACCGCGAACAAGTCGTACATGTTTGGGGCGTTCCTTCAGGTCGTTTAACGCCACACCATTTTGAAACAGCACATACCAGGCGTGGTTTTCACTTTGAGGATGCTCTGATGCAGTCCAGTACCAGCTTGGTACAGCTTCAGGAAAAAATGTTTTATTGATTGTGGCATTTTTTGAGCTGTTATTGTACTCGACCAGTGTTTCAAGTTCTTCTTGGTCAAAGTGTTTTCTTGGTTGCTCTGGGTCTGCCGTCAGTTCATCCACGCCAAGATAGAAGACACCATCACTACTCAATGCTACCCCACCAAGTTTTTATCAGAAAATACACGGCGTCATCCATGGTCTTTAAATCCTCAGAGAGTTTAATCTCCTGAAGAGTTCTCCAAGTCTCCTTAGAGACCTGCAAAGTTTTTATCTGCGTCATACTGTAACTCTATAAAACCATAGAACATAAAAAGGTTGTGGTTAGTAGATTTGCTCAAGAACTACATCCATAAAGTCAGTGTTACCCGCACCCTTAAACGGAGTGATCTTCAACTTCAACCCACCGATAGCCACAGGGGGAAGCATCTTCTTAC
>DAOWLL010000209.1 GCA_030641945.1 Gammaproteobacteria bacterium
CTGCAGAGCAGATTACCGAATGCCAGGAATATGTCAGGGATATCCATAAAGAACAAAACCGGATTCTGAGGAAGGTTCTGGGTCTGTTGGCCCAGCAGGGGATCAGGATCGTTAAATATATTTCGCTAACCGAAGAACAAAAGAAGATCCAGCGAAGCAATTTTATCGAGAATATTTTTCCGTTATTAACACCATTGGCGATGGATCCCGGTCATCCATTCCCATTCATCTCTAACCTGGCACTCAACCTGCTTGTTACCTTGCGCCACAAAGGCGGTAGTGTGCCGCATATCGCGCGCGTCAAGGTCCCCGTAACCAAAGGCATCGCACCGCGTTTTATTCGGGTGGATGATGCTTACACATTCGTGGCGCTTGATGATGTTATAGCCAATAACATGGATTTGCTGTTCCCTGGAATGGAGATTGAAACCTGCGAATTGTTCAGGGTGACACGAAATGCAATCGTTGAAACAGATGAAGAGGAAGCCGATGATTTGCTGGTAATGATTGAATCAGAACTTCGCCATCGCCATTTTGCGCCGATTGTTCGCCTGCAAGTTGCTAAAGGCATGAATCCGACACACAGGGGCATGCTGGCTGCAGAACTCGGACTTGATGAAGAAAACGATGTATATGAAGTTGAGGAAATCATGGGAATGCGTGATTTGTTTGAAATCGCATTACTTGATATTCCTGAACTGCTCGATCCGCCACACAAGCCTATCGACCATACACGCCTGGCGCATGACTCACGTAATATTTTTCATATTATCCGTGAGCGCGGCTCATTGCTGTTCCAGTATCCATATGAATCATTCAGCACCAGCGTCGAACGGTTTTTGCGTACAGCAAGTATTGACCCCAAGGTGCTCGCCATCAAGATGACGCTGTACCGCACGTCAGCTGAAGGCGGCATTATTGACTCACTGGTGCAGGCGTCCAGAAACGGCAAACAGGTAGCCGTGTTGATAGAGCTGAAGGCGCGTTTTGATGAAGCAGCCAATATTGGCTGGGCGCGTCGGCTGGAACAGGCCGGTATACACGTGACATATGGTGTGGTCGGCTTGAAAACTCACAGTAAAGTAATATTGGTTGTGCGCAGGGATTACAACAAGTTACGCCGCTATGCACATATTGGCACTGGAAATTACCACTCCGGCACAGCACGCCTGTATAGCGATCTGGGCATGCTGACATGCGATGATGAAATTGCACAGGATTTGACTGAACTGTTTAATTATCTGACAGGTTATTCGCCACCACCGACATATCGCAAGATCCTGGCAGCACCTTATACGCTGAAAAAGTCACTGCTGAAGAAGATCGAACGAGAACAGGCGCTTCACTCTGACCAAACACCAGGACTGATTCAATTCAAGATGAATGCACTGGAAGATGTTGATATCACGCGTGCGCTCTATAAAGCGGCAGAAGCCGGTGTCAAAATTGACCTGATTGTAAGAGACACATGCCGCATGCGTACCGGCATACCGGGTATCAGCGAGAACGTCAGAATAATCAGCGTCGTCGGCCGCTTCCTTGAACATGCGCGTATCTATTTCTTCCATAATGGCGGTAATGAAGAATACTACATTGGTTCCGCCGATCTAATGACACGCAACCTGGAAGGCCGGGTAGAAGTGGTCGCTCCGGTCGATGATGAGAAACTGCGCCAGGAATTGCGTCTAATACTCGATGTGCAGCTTTCCAGTAAAAAGCACGTGTGGAAAATGCTGCCGGATGGCACTTATGTTCAGCGGGCGCCAATACCCGAGACTGAATCTGCCTTGAGCTCACAGGATACATTCATCGAACTTGCGCAGAAACGAAAAACTGCAGCCGCAAAGCACAGGCAGTCTAAACTAAGGGCAAAATTGCTGACTTACTTCCATAAGCGCGTATTGAATGAAACCTGATCAACTGAGAATGCACCACATCACTCTTTGATAGGGTGCATTTTTATAACGGGGTTACTTTGTCAAACGTCATTTGTTATAACACTTGCTTGTGATATTTAACCAACACACATCTCTCCCTGGTTGTTAATGGCAAATAATCAGCTCGATCTTGTTATACCTGTCGATCAAGGCTTCTCAGAGCCGCTAGCTTCATTTCAAAATAATTTTTATGTCCATATTCAGGCAGAGACGGTCAGTTACAGGGTGTTTTACGACACATTTGACTGGTTGCTGTATAACAATGGCGCAGTGCTCGAGCTGCATGAAGAAGAACAATCCCGCCGAATATACTGGCGCGCTGACAAGGACAGTAATTTAAAAATCCAGCTGGGAGTCAAGCAAGTGCCACAGCTGGCAAGCGATCTTGCTGAATCCGAGTTTCGCCGTCAACTGGAATCAGTAATATCGGTTCGTGAGCTCATCCCCCGCATAAAGATTAAGATCAAACAACAGCCATTGGTCGTGCTGGACAAACATGAAAAGGTGGTGGTGCGGGTAAACTTTGATGAACACTGGTATTTCCCTTCAAAAATCCGTGCAGGTGTTGTTCTAGGCAAACGTATAACAATCAAACCGGTAAAAGGTTATGCGGATGAGTTCGACCAGGTTGTGGCGTTTTTTCAGCCGTTGGAACTGCGTCAAGCTCAAGATAATATTATGAAGCTTGCACTGGCCGAATCAGCAACGAGCACAACCGAATATACAACCAGGCTGAATCTTTTTCTTGATCCCGTAATGCCGGCTGAAGAAGCGTTGAAGGAGATATTGCTTCGACTGCTCGAAATTATGCTGCAGAATTCCGCAGGCAGTATCAGGGGCAAGGACACGGAATTTATGCATGATTACCGTGTATCGATACGAAAAACACGTTCAGCGCTGACGCAAATCAATAAGGTTCTTCCTCAAGGCATTATCGCTAAATACAATAAATTCTTTTCAGGGCTGGGCAAGTTAACCAATCCCGTCAGGGATCTAGATGTGTTTCAGTTGAAACTGGAGAGTTATCAACACGGTCTCAAAAAACCTGTGCAAGACTGGCTGCGACCCTTGCGTGAATATCTTGCACAGTCAAGAGCTGCAGCCCAGAATGAATTTATCTATACATTGAAGTCTCCTGAGTATCGTCAGAGCATTAAACAATGGCGTGAGTATCTTGAGAATCCTGATCCGACAAAACCACCTCTCGATAACTCCAGCAAAGAGATATACAAACTGGCAGATGAACTTATCTGGAGCATATATCAGCTGGCACTGGAGGAAGGAAACGCAATTACCGATGACACTGAAGCCGAAGCATTGCATGAACTACGCAAGACCTGCAAAAAACTGCGCTATTTAATGGAGTTTTTCCAGAGCCTTTACCCGGCAAGTAGGATTCGTGAGCTCATACAGGCATTGAAAGGGCTGCAGGATAACCTCGGTGTATTTAATGATCTGCATGTTCATAGAAGTATTGTTAAAAACTTTATTAAACAGAGTTCTGATAGTGATGCGAATAAAGCATGCAAGCAGCTGATACATTTTCTCGAGCAGAAACAGGTGAAAACAAGACAGAGGTTTGCAGAGCGCTATGCAGCATTCTCTTCGCCAGGCAACCAGGGCGAATTCAAGGATCTGTTCGTTGAATCTCGCAAGGCACAGGCATGAGTTGTGAAAGTTATTGCGATATATAATATCAAAGGCGGTGTAGGTAAAACGGCGACAGCCGTCAACCTGTCATACCTGGCGTCCCTGGATGGGGCGAGTACACTTATCTGGGATCTTGATCCGCAGGGCGCTGCAAGCTATTACTTTCGAATCAAGGCAAAAGTAAAGGGGGGAGGTCAAAAGCTTGTTAAAGGCAAGCGGGGCCTGGATGATGCGATAAAGGGAACGGATTATGAAAACCTGGATCTACTGCCAGCTGATTTCTCATACAGAAACATGGATTTCTATGTTGAAATGACAAAAAAACCAGAGCATCGTCTGAACAAGCTGCTCAAGCCTTTATCCGAAGAATACGATTATGTATTCCTGGATTGTCCCCCCAGTATCTCTTCTGCATCTGAAAGTGTGTTCGATGCTGCCGATGTTTTGCTGGTACCCACCATCCCGACAACCCTGTCGCTTAGAACCTACAAGCAAATTAAAAAGTTCTTCAAGCAAGAACATTACGATTCCATGAAAATCCTGCCGTTCTTCGCAATGGTAGACCTGAGAAAACAAATGCACCGGCTGATTGTCGAGTACCCGCCCTCATTTATGCCTTGTGTGCTTGATAGTTACATACCTTATGCCAGTGAGGTCGAGCGCATGGGTATCAAGCGCGCACCGGTAGGCGATTTCGCTGCTCACAGCCGTGCAGCAATCTGCTACAGATCAATGTGGGAAGAGATTAAATCCCAGCTCTACCCGGCACAGTAAGTATTCTGAATAAAATTCAAATGATTGCCACAGAGGCACAGAGAACACAGAGGTACTTCGACTGTATGTAGGAGCGGTTTTAACCGCGAATTGTTAATGTTCGCGACTAAAGTCTCCTACAGAGTAGCCCGGATGAAGTGCAACTGTTTAGATCGCACACATGGTTAACAGGTGTTCGGGGACATGGGTAGGCA
>DAOWLL010000333.1 GCA_030641945.1 Gammaproteobacteria bacterium
CGTGCGGTTGGCAAAGCCCACCCTACGTTCTATTGATCCAGCACACTAATACTGTTTTCTCTGAGACTCAGAGCCGCTGCGGTAAATTATTCTGCTTTCTACTTAATAACAAAACCCTGTTGGGAATCGAAGTTGCGTAGGGTGGGCTCTGCACACCATGATCATCAGATGGCGTGCGGTGGGCAAAGCCCACCCTACGTTCTATTGAGGCAGCGCAGCAATAGTATTTGCTCAGCGCGGTAAATATTAACTGCTAACCGATCCGATTTATTTCCCTCTGATATAGCGCTCATCATCAAATGTTGAAACCCATTCGGGCCGATAGACAACGAAAATGGTAATCAGCATGCCGGTGATGAATGCCTCTGGAAACATGAACAAGGGCAAGTATTGCAGCGATTCTTCAATCAGCTGATCATCAGGATATGCATGTATCACTGAAAGCAGGGTTATCACACTGATTCGGCTGATTGCTATAGCAATACCTGCAGCAAAGAATGCACAGACAAATATGTACACAAAAAAATTATCAGGCAGCCACTTTTGCGTAAGTTTCAGAATGCTGTAACTGACAATGATGGGTATAACGATGCTCAACAGCCCGTTTATACCCAGGCTTGCCCAGTCCGGGGCTTGCAGCAGTAATGAGACGACCATGGTTATGGTCAGCCCAACGATTGCCAATGGCCAGCCAAACATCAAGGTGAACATGGTAGCGCCTAAATGATGAAATCCCAGGCCTGGAGATATACCGGCCTTTATTCCCCAGATAGTCAACAGGATCACAACAGCACCCAGGAAAACATGCTGTCTCTCCTGTTTGTTGAATAATTCTTTCCAGGGAGCATGTCGTATCGCTAATAGCAAAAACAGTAAAAACACTGTATTGCTTGCCCATAACAGCCCCTGGGGCAGCAAGCCTGAGGGAATATGCAGTCCCATGAGCCAACTGATATCAAAATTCACAATTAATCCTTACTCAATGTTTCTGTCAGTCGATAATGGATGCCATGAATTAAACACGATTCTAATGGAATTCTTCAACCAATCCTGCTTAAATCCGCGCCATGTTCCAACCTAAAGAGCTCTTCATTGGTCTGCGCTATACACGCGCCAAGCGTAAAACGCACTTCGTCTCATTTATTGCCTTTATCTCCATCGCAGGTGTCTCGCTCGGTGTTTTCGCCCTGATCGTTGTACTTTCGGTCATGAATGGTTTTGGTAATGAACTTCGTGATCGCACCCTGAGCATGACATCACATGCAACCATTACCGGTTTTGATGGCACCATGAGCAACTGGGAACAGAATTCTGAAATAGCCAAACAGAATCCGAGCGTTGTCAGTGCTGCACCTTACATTCGCAAGGAAGTCATGATGTCAAATAACCGGCGCGTCAGCGGTGCACTGGTAAGAGGTATTGAGCCGGAAGCGGAATCATCTGTATCCACAGTAGCCAGCAAAATGGTCTCCGGTGAACTGACGGATTTGCAAGCCGGAGACTATGGCATTGTTCTCGGACGTGAGCTGGCTAACTCCCTGGGTGTATATGAAGGCGACAAGATTACAGTAATCACTCCGCAGGCCAGTGTAACAGCTGTTGGTGTAATGCCGAGACTGCGCCGATTCAAGGTTGTCGGTGTGTTTGAGGTGGGAATGCACGAGTTCGACAGTGCCATGGCCTATATTCATATTACTGATGCCGCAAAACTGTTTCAAATTGATGAAGGCAAGGTCAACGGCATTCGCCTTAAGCTGGTTGATTTGTTCGAGGCAAAGCAAGTCACACGCGAGCTCGATAAAGTCTTTGGGGAAGAATACTGGATCCGAGACTGGACCCGGCAGCATAGCAACTTCTTCAAGGCACTCAAAACAGAAAAGACCGTGATGTTCATCATTCTACTGATGGTCATCGCTGTTGCTGCGCTGAATATCGTTTCGACCCTGATGATGACAGTGACCGACAAGGAAGCGGACATTGCCATACTACGCGCGCTTGGCATGACGCCTGGCAGCATCATGATCATTTTCATTATCCAGGGTTCGGTCATCGGTATATTTGGTACTCTTATCGGGATTGCGGCAGGCGTGCCTGTTGCCCTGAATGTATTTGAAATTGTTTCCTGGATGGAACAGTTGTTCAACACCGATTTCCTGCCTTCGGATGTTTACTACATCAGCGACGTTACAGCCGATGTGCGTCCACGAGAAGTGCTCTCTTATGCGGTGTCAGCGTTTGTGATTACCATTGTTGCAACCATCTATCCTGCATGGCGCGCCTCCAGAACCACGCCTGCTGAGGCACTGCGTTATGAGTAGTACGGATTTCAGCCTGCAGGCCATCGACCTCGGCAAGGATTTTAAAGAGGGCAGCGGCGAAGCTCTGCACGTGCTCAAGGACGTCAACTTCACGCTCAAGGCGGGAGAAACTGCGGCCATTATTGGCAGCTCCGGTTCAGGAAAATCTACCTTGCTTAATCTACTTGGCGGTCTGGATATACCGACATCAGGTAAGGTACTGATCAATAATGACAACCTGTTTACCATCAGTGAAAAATTACGCTGCCATGTACGCAACCAGCATCTTGGTTTTATCTACCAGTTCCACCACCTGTTGCCCGAATTTACTGCACTGGAGAACGTCGCCATGCCACAGCTCATCGACGGCGTGGATAAGGACAAAGCACGAGAGAAATCGATTCAGCTGTTGACTGAAGTGGGGCTTGCCGACCGGCTCGAACATAAGCCCGGTGAACTGTCCGGTGGTGAACGTCAGCGAGCAGCCATTGCGCGCGCTCTGATCAACAACCCCGACTGCGTGCTTGCCGATGAACCTACCGGCAACCTTGACCGCCGAAATGCTGAGAATGCGCTTGAATTGATTATGCAGCTCAACAGGAGCTATAAAACGTCCCTCATCATGGTTACCCATGACCTGCACATCGCAGAGCGACTGGATACCGTTTACGAGCTCGAAGATGGGATACTTCAATTACAGTAAGACGAGTTGTAGCCTGGATGAAGCGAAGCGCAATCCGGGACTTTGTTCCAAATTTCCAGCCAATTAAACTTTTAGCCACAGAGGTCACAGAGAACACAGAGGCTCTTTGCAGATTTGTAGGAGCGACTTTAGTCGCGAACATTGGTTAATCGTATTTACCAACATTTGTTTTCACCTTGATGGTATTCAAATGACTATACAAGTTTTTTATCCCGTGTAATTAAACATTTTGTTTCGCCTTGCTGGCGAGTTACGTTGCAGATCACATCCCTGTGATTTGCCCTTCGGGTCTGCATTCGCAGCACAAATTCATTCCAGATGAATTTGTTTTTGCACGCAC
>DAOWLL010000325.1 GCA_030641945.1 Gammaproteobacteria bacterium
GAACAGGACAGTGATGATATTATCGAGTCACGCATGCGTGAAGCCGTCAGTGAGATGACACATTACGGCGAATTCGATTATATTGTTATCAATGATGACTTTGAGCAGGCCCGTGAAGAACTGGCCGCGATATTTGTCTGCAACCGCATGCTGCTGGATTATCAACAGCAAACGCATGCGGAGTTACTGGCAGGCTTGTTAAAACCAAACACATAGAATTTTTAAGTACTGGAGATATAGATGGCACGATTAACCGTAGAAGATTGCCTTGATCATGTAGATAACCGTTTTGAGCTGGTTTTAGTTGCTGCAAAACGGGCACGCCAGTTGTCCATGGGCGCCGAGCCGCTGGTTGAACTGGAAAATGACAAGCCGACAGTGCTTGCATTGCGTGAAATCGCAGAAAACAAAATAAACAAGGCTGTACTGGAAGAAGAAATTGTTCCCCAGGATGATATTGAAGCCATGATTGAAGGGGAATTACTGCAAAGCCCTATGCCAATGGGTAACGATCAGACAGGAATCTGATCCATTCCCATGCTGTCACGTTGATGTCAGAGCAGGTCGAAACAGAAGTCGTCAAAGACGATGAAGCTTCAGATCGGTTTCTGATATCAGACCTGTGTGACCTGGTCGGAGCCTATATGGACAAGGACCAGGTCAGGCAGGTCTATGATGCCTACCTTTTCGGTGCGCAGGCGCACGAAGGCCAGATAAGGATTTCCGGCGAACCCTATATTTATCACCCGATCGCGGTGGCAAGAATTCTTGCCGACATGCACATGGATGTAAAAAGCATTGTCGCCAGTATTTTGCATGATGTGCTGGAAGACACTGCGGCTACGCGCAAACTGATTTCACACGAGTTTGGCGATGATGTCGCCATGCTGGTCGATGGCGTCAGTAAGATGACGCACATCAAGTTTAAAAACAAGATAGAAGAGCAGGCAGAGAATACACAGAAAGTGCTGCTGGCAATGTCGCAGGATATTCGCGTCATTATGATCAAGCTGGCAGACCGTCTGCACAATATGCGCACGCTCGATGCATTGCGTCCTGACAAGCGTCGTCGCATCGCCAGGGAAACCCTGGAAATCTACATTCCCATTGCAAACCGCCTGGGAATTTATACCATACGCCACGAACTTGAGGACCGTGTCCTCAGGGCGCTGTACCCGATGCGTTACAGGGTGCTGGAGCATGCGGTCAACAAAGCCAGCGGACATCGCAAGGAAGTTATTCGCAAGATTGATAAGGCGCTGGTTTCACGCCTTGGGCAGCTGGGCATGAATGCAGAAGTACTGTCACGCAAAAAGCATCTGTTCAGTTTGTATAACAAGATGAAAGACAAGCATCTGCCGTTCCACAAGGTGCTCGATGTTTACGCAATGCGCGTCCTCGTCGATAGTGTGGATGACTGCTACCGTGTGCTCGGTGCCGTACATAATTTATTCAAGCCCATTCCCGGTAGATTCAAGGATTACATCGCCATTCCCAAGAGCAATGGTTACCAGTCATTGCATACGGCCCTGTATGGTCCGCATGGCATACCGATGGAAGTGCAGATACGCACTGAAGAGATGGACATCTTCGCCGAAAGCGGCATCGCCGCACACTGGCTTTACAAGTCTCCGGATGATTCTGGCATGATCAGCGCACATGCACGCGCACGCGACTGGCTCACCGGTATACTTGAAATGCAGCAGACGGCCGGCGACTCGCTGGAGTTTCTCGAGAACGTCAAGGTCGACCTGTTTCATGATGAGGTTTATGTCTACACACCAGAGGGCGACATCATCAAGTTGCCGCGCAATGCAACACCGGTTGATTTTGCCTATTCAGTTCATACCGATATTGGTAATACATGCGTCGCCGCTAAACTCGATCACAGTTTTTCACCATTGAACACGCCTTTATATAGTGGCCAGACCGTTGAAATCATCACTTCACCAGCGGCGCGGCCGAACCCGGCCTGGCTCAACTATGTTGTAACTTCTAAAGCGCGCAGCAATATCCGCAATTACCTGAAGAACCTGCAGGCTGATGAGGCCATGTCGCAGGGCAGGCGTTTACTCGACCGTTGTCTGAAAGGACTGGGTATGCGGCTGGATGATGTGCCGGAAGCGTCAATAAAAAACACCCTCGAAGATTACGGCTTTGAATCTATCGCTGACTTGCTCGAAGATGTTGGTATGGGCAATCGTCCGCCATCACTGGTTGTGCGACGGCTGGTGCCAGAACGAATTCCGCATGGCGATTCCGAAGAAACACGTGAAATGAAATCACAGGCGCCACTCGCGATTCATGGCACTGAGGGCATGGTGGTGTCATATGGCAAGTGCTGTACCCCGATTCCCGGTGATCAGATTATTGGCGTGTTAAGCAAGGGCCGCGGTATCGTTATACATCGGGATGGCTGCCGTAATATAGATTCAGTCAGGATGCAGGCAGACAAGATTATTGAGGTGAACTGGGCCGGCGATGCTGAAGGTGAGTTTACCTGTATGGTTCGTCTCGATGTATCCAATAAGCCTGGCGTACTGGCGCGCTCCGCAACAATAATATCGGATGAAGGCGCGAATATCGAAAACGTTGAAGTTGAAGATCGCGATGGTTTGAGTACATCGATTTTGTACCAGATGACCGTGCGTGACAGGGATCATCTTGCAAGTATCATAAAGCGCCTGCGTAAATTACCTAATGTATTGTCAATACAACGGGTATAGCCTGGCGCTGCCAGCTGTTGTCAGTGGCGAAGTTCGAGTGGCAAGGGAAAATCAAATACAATAAATCCAGTCTTGAAAAAAAGAGAACAAACAAATGGCACGCGAAATTATTTCAACAGAAAAGGCGCCGCAGGCAATCGGTACATATTCACAGGCGGTGAAAACCGGCAATACCGTTTATATGTCCGGGCAGATTCCTCTAGTGCCGGAAACCATGGCAATGATTGAAGGGGATATCGAACCGCAGATTCGCAGGGTGTTCGATAATCTGAGCGCAGTGGCTGAGGCAGCGGGTGGTTCACTGGCAGATGTGGCCAAGTTGAATATTTTTCTGGTTGATCTCGCCAACTTCGCTACCGTAAATGAAGTCATGGCCGAGTATTTTACCGAACCCTATCCAGCGCGTGCTGCTATTGGTGTTGCTTCGTTACCGAAAAATGCAGGTGTAGAGATGGATGCGGTGATGGAGCTAGGTTAGTATCTTGTTCCCTTAATCATTCTTAATTTCTATATTTCGTGTAATTGCGTACTTGGTATTTCCCTGATGCCATTTATGTCATCGTATCTTTTAATTATCACGTGTAACTAAGCATTAGTTTCGCTCCTGCTGGAGCGAGTTACCTTTTTTGCACGCACAAAAAACGTAACCCAAAAAATGCGTCCCGGGCGCTCGTGCTTCGCATGCC
>DAOWLL010000470.1 GCA_030641945.1 Gammaproteobacteria bacterium
AATTGCGCACAGTAAACCGACGCTTTATTCTCAAAGATAACAAATCTCAGAGAAACGAGCCTTTTAAGTGTCCCGGATTACTTTTGTGGTCATTTTATTCTCTGTTGCTCGAGTTATACTCCAGAAGGAGTGTTGAGCTCAATAGATGACTTTAAGTCCTTTAAAGTCAACTTCTTTGCTCGGATCCAGAACGTATAGATTACAATAACAAAACCGAAAATAATATCAGCCGGCTGGCCGATTTCAACTATGCCAGGGGTTGGCGAACTTCTCCAAGTTCGCCGCAAAGGCTCGCTCACCTGCCCAACATCTACCTCTCAGAAAGGTACCAGAATTATATATCTTTTCTGACTTGAAGATTCCGCCACAATAGCTATGCGATTCAATAAGTAATTCCCAAAAACAAATTATAGATACGGGGAACCTTGTTGGCAATCCAAATCTCGCTCATCCTAGCGGTTAACCAACATGAACTGTGGTATCACCACATACCTGAATCGGGAAATTGACACATTGGGGTTTTCACCCGCTGAATTGCGGCTTTGTGGCCACCACCACTATGTTTTTTCCAAAAATGCCCACATATTGTATATAGATCCCACAGCCAAAGAGTAAGAACATTCAGCTATGCTTGTTGAATATTAAGGTTGAAAATGTTGATTTATCAAACGATAAGCTTGAAGGTAGCAGCGATCAGTTCTTTAATATAGGTGGATCAAAATAGGTAGCGTAGAGCAATCCATTGATTTAAAGCTCCTTTTTAGCTGGTTCTGCTCAATGATAATTCCTGCATCTCTATAAGCCCTTTTCAGAAGCTCTCCTGACAGAAGGGGAACCCATTATGAGCCACCCAGTTTGACCAGGTCTTATTCAAACCGGCTTTCCGAGCAAGACATTGAAGATATCCAGGAACGGCTCGTTACCCACATCGAGAAAGCATTTGGCATCGACGCGCGGATCCTGCTTTACGATACGACCAATTTCTTCACTTTCCTGGCCACCACTAATGACCGTTCAGATCTGGCCCAGCGTGGGCATTCAAAGCAGAAACGGCATGATCTTAGACAGATCGGACTTGCCCTTCTCGTAACCCGAGATTTTCAAATCCCTCTGTTCCACAAGGTCTATCCTGGCAATATCCCAGATGTCAGTCTCTTCCCTCAACTAACCGGTGAGCTTGTTGACCGATATAGAAGAGTAACGGGTAAGGCACCAGACGCCACACTGGTCTTCGACAAAGGCAATGTTACTGATGACGTCATGGAAGACCTGGTAGTCAGGGGTGCACATTTTGTTGCAGCCCTTTCGGCCAATAAATGTGCCGACTTGTTGGCCACACCCCAGGACAAGTTTCACCCTATTGACGCAATGCCGGGGACTCAGGCATTTGATACCACCACTATCATGTGGGGCAAATCATGTCAGGTTGTTGTCGTCTATACCGAAAGTTTCTTTACTCAGCAACTTCAAGGCGTGACACAAAACCTCGTAAAGTGCCAGAAGAACCTCCTGGATCGTGCAAAACGCCTGGAGCGTTGGCGCCAAGGCAAAAGCCGTGGCAAGAGACCCACTGTTCGCAGCGTACGCATGCGGGTGAAGGCCATCCTGTCTGCCCAGTTCATGAAAGACTTGATCCAGACCGATGTTAAAGAAGACAATATATCAGGCATCCCTCGGTTGAGCTACAGTGTTGATCACTCAGCTCTCCAGCGCCTGAGTCAGGAGCGCCTGGGCCGTACCGCACTTGTCTCCGATCATACCCAATGGAGTACCCGACAGGTCGTTGAGGCATATCGCAGCCTCTGCGTGGTGGAGGATGCCTTCAAAAACATGAAAAACACAGATTTTCTTCGTTGGCAACCCGCTCATCACTGGACCAATCAGAAACTACGTGTCCATGCCTTGTATTGTGTCCTTGCTCTTCTGGTCGCTTCACTCGCCCGCAAGGTAGCTTTCGAATCCGGTGTTAACTTAACTTTGCCTGCACTGCTTAAGGAATTGTCAGCAATCCGCGAGGTCGCTGTAATTTACCCACCCGGAACCCTCGCTCATCCAAAGGATCACATAACCCTCAGTCGCATGTCTGCACGACAAAAAAAGATCGCTCAAGCCCTTGAAATCGGCGAAACTCTCGGATAAATAGGGTAATACACTCTCAGTCGCCCTAATTGCCTGACTTTATTAAGGTTGTACCTCAATCTAAAAACATAAACCGGAAACTCAGGCTAGGGGATGTATTGCATCAGATGGGTATACTGAATATATCTTAACGCGTTAAGTACTGTGCTGATTCGTGAAAGGTAAGAAGTACGACTTATTGATGAGTATTCTGTCG
>DAOWLL010000292.1 GCA_030641945.1 Gammaproteobacteria bacterium
TATCACGACTATTCTGCAACTGTCATCTCGACCGAAGGGAAAATCCACAAACCCCCTAATTCCACTTTGTCGTTTCATCCGGGCCACATAATTTCTACGTAGGAGCGGCTTCAGCCGCGAATAAAACTTTTTCACAAAAGACAGTGCGTTGATACATCATCCCGAGTACCGTAGCTCGGGTGAATCTTCTAAACTAATGAGGCCGGAGTGATTAGTCCTGATCATTCCGGACCCTTCTATTATTGAGCAATTCTGTTGCCCAGGTAATTTTTACCTGTCTATTGCAACAGGCAGCTAGCTATGGTTAATCTAGTAAAATATGAGTGGCTTATCTAATACATCTCAACGGTTTCATTTCCCATGGCGTGAAGGCAATCGTTTTGACATCCTCGCAGATGGCTCGAATTTCCTTCCCCATATGCTGGATGCAATTAACTCTGCGCGGCACACTATATTACTTGAGATGTATCTGATCGAGTCAGGTACCGTGGTGGACCGCTTCATCACTGCCTTGCTTAATGCCGCAGAACATGGCGCGCAGACTTACCTGCTGCTGGATGACTATGGTGCAATCGGGCTGAAGCAGCGCGACCGTGAACGTCTTACACACAAAAACATACACATCGTTTATTACAACAGGCTGCGTTCGCATAGCACTTTGTACAATCTCTATCGAATATTCCTGCTGCATAAAGAACACAGCCTGTATCGCAATCATCGCAAGCTGTTACTCGTCGACGGCCAGACAGCATTTGTCGGCGGTACCGGGCTTGTTGACGAGTTCGACCCGCCCGACCATCCCGAGATGCAATGGCGCGAAACCATGCTCAAGATTCAAGGGCCTGTCGTTGCTGACTGGCAACAGCTGTTTAGCGCAACCTGGAATAAAAGCACACCACAGGCATTAAGCTTGCCAGCTGTAACACCCGGCGAGCATGCTGATGCTCAACGCGGCCGCATAACAGTCAATGAGATCGAACGTTACAGCGAGGTATTGCTATCCCTGACCAACCAGATCTCTCACGCCAAACAGCGAGTGTGGTTTGCTACCGCTTATTTCGTGCCAAGGTGGCGAATTCGACGCGCTCTCAAACGTGCGGCCAAAGCGGGTGTGGACGTTCGTCTGTTATTGCCGGGCCCGATTACCGATCATCCTGGTGTACGCTACATCAGCCACCGTTTATACGGCCGTCTGATGAAAAACGGCGTGCGGATATTTGAATATCAGCCTCGTTTCTTTCACGCCAAGAGTGTACTGTGTGATGACTGGGTAGCGATAGGTTCAAGTAATTTCGACCGCTGGAACCTGCGCTGGAATCTGGAAGCGAACCAGGAAATAAAAGACGAGCCCCTGGCAGCACAAGTTAAAGAAATGTTTGAACAGGACTTTTCCAACAGTGTGGAATACACCCTGGAACAGTGGCAACAGACCAGCTGGTTTAAACGACTGCTGCAGTGGTTCTGGAAAAATGTCGAATTGTTTTCGCAGAAGATCGGGCGTTAACACCTTATCCTGAGCGCATGCAGCAAGCAGACTACTGATTCATGGTAGGAGCGGCTTTAGCCGCGAATGGTATATAGACACCAGACTAGCGCCGGCATCCAGCAACTTAAAACCGTGCAGTAAAGCGGTCGGAGTGTTTAATATACTCCGGACTCCTTCAATTCGGTAACAATCATGCCGCAGCCTTCATCAGATTCCCCGGCTTTTTCAGCACTTACCGTAAATCCATCGGGCATAAATAACGCCAGGGACTGGCTGGAAAAAACCAGCAGAAGGGTTGTGAGTAAGCATCTAATAAAATCCATCTCGAACTCCTTGTTTTTGCGCCATTTATGATAATGAAGCAAAATGCATACCAGAATAATAATGTCCAGTTATATCAATAAGTTAAATGCGCATGGCCTGAAGCAATTGTAAATTTTGCCGACGCCTGTTTGTGTGTCTTTTTAGGTCAAAGCCAGTTGGCATGGGTATTTTCGTGGTTTTTAACTATCAATTCCGACTGTCAGTTTTTTTGACATCTATTTGAACGACTGGGATGGCTCGTTAGCGGGCATCTAATAGCGCAGCATGGATGAAGTGAAACGCAATCCGGGAGTGTCTTATCTCACCACCCTCCACTATCTGTAGCGCCTTACTACACAATCTGTAGTTAGCTACTACACATTCAAGAGCATTAATCTCCGCTCTGCTTCGCTAAGCTTTTTCCATCGGGTCGTTAATTGTCTCGACACCAACAACAGCGAGGAAAACGTCATGAAAGCAAAACAGCAAAACCGGAAACACTTCATCAAGGAAGCCAGGCAATGTCTGCTCGACATGCTGAGCCATCTTGCCTTTGCCGCAGCCTGATGAACAACCAGTCAGCCGCTTAAACAACATAATCAAAGGGGAAAAATCATGTTAAGAAAATCACTCGTACTCACATATGGCGTCGTGAGCTATTCACTGTTCTTTGCAGTGTTCAATTACGCTATCCTGTTCATCGGCAACATTCTGGTCACACCTTCACTGGATTCACCTGGACAGGGGGACCTGGTAGAAGCACTGCTGATCGACATTGCACTGCTCAGTGCCTTTGCCTTGCAGCACAGTATCATGGCACGGCCAGCGTTCAAACGCCTGTGGACAAAGGTCATTCCAATAGAAATCGAACGCAGCACCTACGTACTGGCATCAACTGTCATACTGGCTGCAATCATCTATTTCTGGCAACCGCTTGGCGGTGTAATCTGGCAAGCCACAGATCCTGTAGCACTGACTGCCATATATACAGTATTTGCATTTGGCTGGGCAGTGCTGTTTCTGGCTTCATTCCAGATCAACCACTTCGATCTGTTCGGACTGCGCCAGGTGTGGCTGTATTTCCGCGGCAAGCCCTACACACAGCTCGAATTTAAAACACCGTTCCTGTATCGCTACACACGCCACCCGCTGTATGTTGGCTTGATGATCGGCCTGTGGGCAGCACCAACAATGACCGTCGCACACCTGGTATTCGCAGCATTATGCACAGCTTACATCTTCGTCGGAACAAGATTCGAAGAGCACGACCTGGAAAATGTACTGCCTGAGTACAGGCAGTACAAAAAAGAAGTGCCCATGTTTATACCAAAGATCGAGCGTAAAACAAAACAGAAGGCAGCTATTGAAAGCGTTTAATAAAACCCCCTCGGCTTCGCTATTATCTCAGCGAAGCCGAGGGATCTTGAACAACTGGAGAAAAGATTATGAAAAACCTGACACAAGTACAGCGTTTATTATTTATGAACTTAACCCTGTTAAGCAGTATTGGCATATGGCTTACAGGCTTTGACCAGGTACACTGGTTTGTCTATGTTTTGCCCGGTGCACTATTGTTTGCAGCACTTAGCGGCTACTGCGTAGGTTTGGATATTTCAAAAATGATATTAAAGCTCTTTGGTGTAGCCAGTAAAGAACCATCAAGGGCATAATTATAATAAAGGCGTTTAACAACGCTCTTCTTCAAGCCCGTCGAAGAAGGCTTTACTGACAGGCTCGATTTACCAGGGAAGGCAAGTCGGGTTTTAATTTTTTACCATAGGAGGGGCTTTAGGCGTGAATTATTCACTATTCACTATTCAGTATTAGTTATTCTCTGCCTTTAAATTTCTTCCGCCGTTGGCATATCAGCAAAAATACTCACATCCATCCAGGTAAAAATA
>DAOWLL010000512.1 GCA_030641945.1 Gammaproteobacteria bacterium
ACAGGCAACACGTGCCTTTCATACAATCACGAACACTGGCGTACGAAATGGGGCTTGTGCCATCTATGCCCTTGCCGCTTATAAATCCAGTAACCAACACCAAGGAAGTGACTCTTTCCCGAAAAACACTATTGGACCACCGTGCTGATGGCCCAAATACTGCGCATACTGCGCACACCGTGACCAGCCAGGGGGCAATGATCTCCGGCAGGGGAAAGGAGCTGCTGCAACGGCAGAGCGATCGCAGGGAAACAGGTCGTCATGACAACGATGTGGTAACAGGGGTGATTGGGCGAATACCGGCAACCGGCTCGGCATCGACCATCACTCCGTTCATCCGACAGTTCCATCGCAAAGAAACCGGATCGGATCGCGCCGGTTATGACACCAAAATGGTAACAGGACAGGGCTGGATGCTACCGATTGTCGGACCTGCATATGAGGGTGGATCCACTCTGCGTCGTCAGATGCATAACCGCGATACAGAGCTTCGTCGACTATACAGCCGCGGCGAAACGCCGCTCCATCCGTTCGATAATCCCACGAAGGCAGTCACGGGCCATCTTTCGGCCACCAGGCGCGTATCGCCGATTGGTGAGGTGGAGTCGAAAACACCGGCCGGCATGATCAGCCTTCCGCCTCTCGCATTAAAGATTGTGCAAAGGCGCGTTGTGATCCCCGGCAGACATAGTAGTAAAGGTGATCCATCGAGCTATATTGAGGAACCCAGGATCTCTTTGCCCGGAGTCGGAGGGGAAAGGTCCAGGCCCACCGAAGCCAACAGCGAAACAGGAATTGTTCACAGGAGATTGTTGCTAAGCCAGGCGAGAGCGAACCTAAACGGGTTCGACAAGGGGCATAGTTTGTTTCGGCGTACTGTCGGCAACCCGGCAACCCCACTGGCTGTCGCCACGTGGGGAGAAACTCGTGCTGACGTGGCAGATCATCGGCTGAGCAAATCAAGTGCGTTGCGGGTTATTCAGCCCAGGGAAGCTGTGCATCCTGTCTGGATCCAGCGCATGCCAACAAGGGAGGATTCTTGGTCAGGCCTGCGGGCAGCAAGCCCATTCTCGACGCTCACCAAGGCATGGCCCGTCACACTAGCGTCGCCACCACTTCTTCGCCGCTCTAATTCTTGGACAGATCGGGGCGAACAAGCCTCCACAGCAATGATGAGAGATGCCGCGCATGATATGCCACTTGCGCCCCAGCTCAAAACAGAAAGCCGAGGCAGTTTGATTTCGAATCATCGTATCAGTGGCACCGTTGTCCAAACCAGCCCTCAGTCGCCGGTGCCCGCGACTGCCGCCGCAGCATCGATCGGCGACGGGGAAGAATCTGAGGCTCTTGAAACGGAAACAGGTGCTCCCCGAGCACAGATTGACCTGGATGAATTGGTGGAAAAGGCCTGGCAGAAACTCATGCACAAACTGACGATAGAACTAGAACGGAGGGGTTGCACGAAATGGCTCTAAAAAAGCTGAAGATCCTCGTAGAAAAGGACGGAGGAGTGCTTGTTTTCGAACAAAACAGTGCGATTACTGTTCTGTTTAACCCCAACAAACTCGTATTCAGTAAAAGCGTGAACTGGAAAAAGCAGGGCGCTGCGCAGCGCGATGTGCCGGAACTGCAGTTCACAAATGCCCAACCACGTACTCTGAATTTAGATTTGATTTTGGATACCTATGATACCCCGGACGCGGAAAAGAAGGACGTGCGGTTGCACGCCCAAAAGCTCTTTAAACTCACTACCGTGAAAAACGATAAACACAGACCACCGGTATGTCGCCTGTCCTGGGGTTCAGTCGGTGTATTTTTCCAGGGCGTACTGGAGCGATTGGAACAGCAGTATACGCTATTCATGGAAGACGGGACCCCGGTGCGGGCGACTTCAAGGTGCACATTTAAAGAGTGGCGAACCAATTATGACGATCTCAATCAGCAGAAAACTGAGTCGTCAGATACCGCAAAAATCCGGATCGTGAAGCGAGGAGAAACGCTCTGCGGCATCGCGGCTGCGTAATATCGTGACCCTGGCCTGTGGCGGCCTATTGCGGATGAGAACGCTAT
>DAOWLL010000185.1 GCA_030641945.1 Gammaproteobacteria bacterium
CTTTGTAAGAGCGCCCCATTTTTCAAAAGCCTCCATAAGCGCTGGAAGAGTTTCTACTGCTTTTTCTTGGTCGCTCTTAGCAAGTTCTGCAATATCAACACATGCTTTTGATCTGGAAGAAAAATCTCCGGTTTTAAGCATTTTAACCAACGTTGGAACATCAGTAATATGATTTTGAGCTTTTGGCAATTTACTTAGAGTTTCAATTATAGGTGCGTAGCTCGGCCTCTAACATCCAGTTTTGGCCAATTCTTCTGCTCGCTTCAATAAATCCGGCCGCGGTATGGGTATCGGCATCCGTCAGGAAACCCAGCAACACTTCGGTCGACTGGGCGTCGTTCAACACGTAGCGCAGGGCGGTGGCCAAATCGTTGTTAAAAATCGTCTCGCGCGTGTTTGCATCGCTGTAGTGATATTCCACGACAAAGCCCAGATCGCTGGCAGCGCCGGTAAAGCCAACCCAGGTGTATTCGAAGCCGACGACAGACTGAAAATTATGCGAGCCCTTGCGCCTGCCAGAGCGGAATTCTTTATTAATGGCTTCGAGTTTCCAGGTCCAGTCGCCGAAAAACACCTGGCCGTCGATGCCTGCCTGGTTAATTAATGAATAAACAGGAACAATTGCACCAGGCTGGCCATTGGGTGCAAATGCGATGGGAACGAAATCGCTGGGCAAGCGGTCGATACCGCTAAAGTAGGAGAGGCCGAACTCCCATTCGCCGATATAGTGCGAATAGCGCAGGGCAAGGTCAATATGGTCCTGACCGGCACTGAAATCATAGATGGCATTGGCATCAGTATCGACGACCACCTCGGGACGGGGGCGGCCTTCAACGCCGGGGAAAGTTCGCTCACGAAAACCGGGCAGCACAAAAAAGTCCACGCTGCCCCAATCCTGCTCGGTGCTCAGCTTGATCATGGGCTGGCCCAGCTTGTCTTCACCGTCAACATTTTCAACCAGGTCGGTCTGGTTAATGATATCCACCAGGTGCTGCGTTTCAGCAACGCCCCAGAAGACCTTGCTGATTCCTGCCGTCACCTCGAAGGCATCATATACGCCTGTCCACGACAATTCGCGGATGTCACCGTGGGTGCGGTTATCGTCATGCTGATCGACACGGTAGAAAAGTATGGTGTTAAAGCTGTGATCACCGCCTTGCCAGCTGTGATAAAACTCGGGTTCGGCTGCGGCTGACAGGTAGGTATTATGCTGGCGGGGATCGACAGGATCTTCAAAGAAGCCGCGATACTGACCGGATACATAGCCGGACCACTGCGCTGCAATAACGGGTGTTTGCAGCAGGGCAGTGGCCAGGATGAATCCGGTCAATACATGCTTCATGGCAGTGTAAAACTATTGCTGGCAACGGCTACCTGGCGCGTTTCAGGCTGTTTTTATTGAAGTCCTTATCATCCAGTCCGGTTTTGAACTGGTAATCCTTCCACGCCAGGGTTGTGCTCTTGCCGGTCTGATGGTTTTCCATATTCATTTGACCGGCGCGCCAGTACTTGTCGAGGTATTGCTGGTAGCCGTCGTAGGTCAGTGTTTTCAGCAAGCTGTTCTTGCGGTCATAAAAAACAATCTTCTCCGGGCGGTATTCGGCTTTGTTTATCCAGGCGACTGTTCGTGTATACCCCGAATGCTCGTATGCCGGATAGCGCTCGATAACAAAACTATCAATGCCGTTGAGTGTTTCATCACGCAGGTATTTATAGCTGTATTTCTCGAGTTCCTGCGAGGCAATATCTTCGTATGCAAATTCGCTGCCCATGAAGGGTCCGGACTTGTTCTTGGAGTTGATGCGCTTCACACGTTTGAGTGCCGGCAGGTACAGCCATTGTTCATCTGGCTTTATGGCATGGGAGAAAGTAAGAAAGGCGGTGCCTTTGACGTCAGCAGGTTTGTCGAAGATCGACATCGACTTGTCGCCGTCACCGATGACTTCAAGGGTTCTGATGCGTATGTAGCGTATGCTGGTATCACCCTGCTTGTTTCTTAACTCCATGGTCATATTCGCGGTCGAATCTGCAAAGCCCTCATCGCGCTTATCCGCTTCAATGGCTATAGCCAGGCCTTTTTCCTCGGCAGTTTCTGCGCTTATTGAAAATGACAGAAGGCACAGAGCGATGGCTGCTGCAGATGTTTGAATGATGTTCCTGTTCATACTTTTTTTACCCCGTTTTCTTCAAGTTTGATTAACAGTGGCGGCAGCAACATGAAATCGATGGCAAGTGCCAGTGTAATGACCACGCTGGTGAGCAGGCCCATGCCGGCATTCAGTTCAAAATGCGATTGCGCCATGATCATAAAGCCGGCGATCAACACGACTGAGGTAACCAGCAGCGCGATGCCGACACTGTTGAAGGCATAATGTACTGCCTGTTCGGCATTGAAACCTTTTTCTCTGCGGGCGCGCAGGTACTTGCTCATGAAATGCACGGTATCATCGACCACGATACCCAGTGTCATGCCTGTCACCACAGATAAGGCAATTCCAACCTGGCCGACAAATAAACCCCAGATGCCGAACGCGGCGGCTGCAGGCAGCAAGTTTGGCAACAGGCTGATAAGTCCGTATTTGAAGGAACGGAAAAATATGATCAGCACCATTGAGATCAGGAACAGGGCAACGGTAGTGCCTTTTAGCATGCTGTGAATGTTGCGTTTACCCAGGTGGGCAAACATGATGGTAGGCCCGGTACCGAACCCCTCGAGTCCAGGCATGTTTTCCTGCAGCCACGCAGATGTTCTCTGTTCCAGTGCCAGAATTTCATTTGAGGACAATGTTTTAAGCGTGACAGCGATTTTTGTCGCCGTTTTTCCAACATCGATCTGGTTGTTCAGGTCGAGTCCATAGGGCAGGGACATTTCGTAAAGTAAAAGATACTGAGCCGCCAGGTTTCGTTCATCAGGCAGCTTGTACCAGGCGGGATCATCGCCATGCATGTTCTTGTTGAGGCGCTTGAACGTGTCGGTGAGAGAGAACACGTGTATGACTTCAGGCTGCGCGCGCAGAAACTGTACAAATTTGTCCGCATTTCTCAGGTAACCAGGATCGCTGATGCCGCCGGATTCATTTGTACCCAGTGAAAAGTCGATGTAATACACACCGGTCAGATGCTCAGCCGCGTAATCGGAGTCTCGCCTGAATTCTATCGTTGTGTCGAAGTACTCGACGAACACATCATTAAGCTCGTTTTTAGGTACCAGTGAGACCAGGATAAGAACCACGACAGTACTGCCTATTAACAGGGGCCTGTAATGCCGGATAACAAAATCGCCAAAATGTCCCATGGCGTACTTACCCGTGACTTCGCGGGTGGATTTGGCAGGCAGCAAGGTAATTAGTGCGGGCAGGAAAGTTATTGAGAACACAAATGCAGCTGCAACGCCGATTGCAGCGATGTTGCCCAGGTCATGGAATGGCGGTGCATCACTGAAGTTCAGGCTGAGGAAGCCAAGCACGGTTGTCAACGATGTGACAAATATTGGCCAGAAATTGATGCGCATACTCTCGACCATGGCATCAACCTTGTTTTTCCCCAGGTGCATTTCATGCTTCATGGTTACCAGCAGGTGGACAGCATCCGCTATCGCCATGGTCAGCACCATGATAGGTGCGCTCATTACGGGTGGCGACAAGCGGGTGCCGAGCCAGCCGGCCAGGCCCATGGCTGTTATGATTGAAAATATAATCATCAGGAAGGTGGTTAATGTTCCGCTCAGGCCTTTTAGCATCAGCAGCAGGGTGATAATAATGAAGCCCAGTGCGAGCGGGTAAAGGTTCTGTGCATCGCTCTGGCTGGCTTCAGGGAAGGCGTTGTTCATCATGGTCAAACCGACCAGCCTGATCTCCAGCTGTGGATATTTCTCCAGGTATTTCGCCTTCATACCGCGTGCATAGGCTACGGCGGTTGGTACTTCATTGAGATTTTTACCGGGCAGTTGCACCGTGATGTTAATACCCGTGTACTTGCTGTCGGGTGAGATCAAACGGCGCACCATCATCGGTTCATTGATGGCAACGAACTGAATCCTGGAAAGGTCTGCGGACGTCAAAATGGATGGATCAGGCACCAGGTCATCAACAACAAGGTCATCTTCTTCGGCGACGGTATGCTGGTAATTGGTGATGGAATCAACGCGTGTAGAAAAGGGGATCTGCCAGGCTTCCTCGGTGATGTCCTTGACGGCAGTCAGTGTCTCAACAGTAAATACCTTGCCGTCTTTTGGTGTGATGACAAACATGATGTTGTCGTTTTTGTTGAAGGTGTTCTGCATTTTTTCAAATGCAAGCAATTGCGGATTATCCGGGCCGAAAAACATGCGGTAGTCGTTACTGAAGCCGAGGTTTTGTCCGCCGTATCCTGCGATCATGACCAGTGCTATCGTCAGTAGCAGCACAAGGTAGCGCCAGCGAATAATAAAATGCGTGTATAACTCAACCATGATGGTTCTCCCCTTGAGTAAGCTTGCATACTTCCTCTGCAAACAACGCAGAACATAGTTTTGTGAATAGAGCGTCGGTATCAGTGCTCTTGCATACAGGTTCCCAGCTATATGCGTCCATTAATCGTTGTGAGTTATTCCACAGCATTTTAATTACCGGGCTGAAACCAAGATCTTCCAGCGGTATATCAGACTGTGCCAGCAGCATCCCGCCATATAATAGTGACCAGAAACCAAAGACAATGGTACTCGCGGTATGATTTTCAGCATTTGGAATATCACCAGCCGCAATTGCTTCGTTAACCAGGCGCATGCAAAGCTGGGTTATCTCATGTTCAAGCGCGTTCATTTCCTGTAATTTCTCTTCACTCAGTTTTTCA
>DAOWLL010000192.1 GCA_030641945.1 Gammaproteobacteria bacterium
ATCTGGATCTGCGCCTGGCCCATCGTCTTCTATGCAAAGGTGAAAGTCGAAGTCGAAGTTGCTAACACTGAGCTTGATGTTTTGGTGGGCCCATTTATACGCGTTATCGAGTATGTTGCCGAGTAATTCGAGCATGTCCTGACGGTCAATGGGGCAGTTGATATCAGCAGGGATATCAGTGGTTAATCGAACTGTTTTATTGGTATGCATCATTTCCAGTGTTTTAATCAGTGCTGGAAGATCTTCTGAAAATGAAAACAGGGCGCCACTATGGCTGTGTCCTGCAAGGCGGGCACGTTTTAATATACGATCGCTTAGCTGATATATCTCATTAGTTTGTTTCATTATTGTGTTTTTATTCGCTGCAGCTGAATCATTGTTAATTGTTTGCTGCTGGATCACCGTTAATGGTTTCTTGATCGCATGGGCCAGGTCACTCAAGGCATCACGTGAACGGTTTAAACGTTGCCCCATGACTGCCAGCAAATGGTTCACTTCGTTGATTAAGGGGCGTAATTCGGCGGGTGCTTCGGTACTGAGCTTTTCAAGTTTCCCCTGTTCGAGCGATTTTAATTCAGTATGTATACTGGTTATTGGTCGTAAACTTCTGCGTAATATGATCGCCTGAAAAATGATCAGGATTAATAGCATACCGAGAGCCAGTGCGGCAAAGGTAAATTGAAACTGAATAATATTTTTATTGAGTGGATTCAGATCTTCTGCAATTGATACCATAAGCTGGTTTCCCTGCTTGGTGTACCCCCTGGAAATGACCAGCAGCGATTGTTCTTCCGGCCCCTGTTGTTTCGTACGCAGCTGCTGATCTGTATTAACGTCGACGTGTTTTAACGGGTGATCCCACAAAGAGCGTGAACTGATATATTGGTCACCGGTGTTTATTACATAATAGTGACCGGAAAAGGGCTGGTTATAAACAAGGTCGATACGTGAGTTGTCTATGGTCAAATTGCCATCTTTATCGAAATCTATCGTACTGAGTAATGTTTCTGCGTCACGTATCAGGCGTGATGCAATGTAGTCTTCTGCCAGAAACTGTATGTTAATACTCACCAGCAGCCAAAATGCGGAGAAAGCAATAATCAAGCTAAATAATAAACCGGTGCTGAGCCTGGCCTGTATAGACCGCATTAATCGTCATTCCTGAATACATAGCCCTGACCACGGCGTGTTTCGATACAGCTTTTACCCAGCAGCAGGCGTAAGCGTCTGACGTATACCTCGATAACATTACTGTCCTTGTCAGAATCGAAGTCATAGACGTGTTCAGTGAGTAATGACTTGGACAATACACGTCCACGGTTTAACAAAAAATAGCGCAACAGGCGAAATTCAGTACCCGTCAATGTGTGTGTCTGGCCATCTTCTGTTGTTACTGATTGCTCTTGTTCATTCAATGATAATCCAGCGGCAGTCAGTTTGCCACCCGGTTGCTGCCTGCTGCGATGTAGCAGCGCTGTTATCCTGGCTAACAGCTCTTCGACGTGAAAGGGCTTGCCAAGATAATCATCCGCCCCCGCATTAAATCCATCAACACGTTCATGCCAGGCATTGCGTGCAGTGAGCACGATGACCGGCAGGTGATTACTAGTATCGCGCCAGTTTTTTAGAACTTCGATGCCATTTCTTTCTGGTAGACCAATATCGAGTACAGCGATATCATAAATATTTTCATTGCCCAGATGTTCTGCGTCAATGCCGTTTTCGGCCAGGTCAACAGCATACCCCGCGGCCTGTAAATCTTTTTTAAGCGTGAGCACCAGATCATTATCATCTTCGGCCAGCAGCAGACGCATGATTAGTCATCCTCTTCGACGGATAGAAGTTCACCGCTTTTGGCGTCGATATAGATTTCTCTGACAATACGATCATGGCCAAGTATTTCCAGCTCGTATACTATGCGCCCCTTTTCATCTTCCAGCTCAACCTCGAGTATTCTTCCAGGGTATGACTTCCTGACATTCTTCAGTATTTCTTCCAGTGACATTATCTCGCCTTGATCTCGCAGGCGTTTAGCCTCTATATAATCATCATGTGCCTGTGCAATATGTACCGGGCTCGAGATCAATAAGCCTAATATAACCGTCAAGATGCAGAATTTTCTCTTCATTGCGGAAGTATACCTTATTCATATTTTAATCATCCCATCGACCATAGCCGGGTATACGTATATCGTGCTCATTGAATGAACCCTGTTCGGCTCTAGTGTGGCAGGCATTGCAGTGGCTGAAACTTTTTACCTCGGGATTGCCTGTTACCATGCGATTAGGGATTTCATCATGTTCATGCCTGAAATAGGGTGTTTCTGAAATTCGTAAAGGCGTATCATTTAATTGAATGGACCTGCTGAATTTGCGTGCACGACGGTAATCAGATCGGTCCGCACTGTTCGCCAACAGCAGGTCGGTGATCGATTTTTCTGTTCCAGCATCCAGTTCAGCGTTATCTCCAAAATGATTCTCTAAACCTGACATCATTTTCATCCATGAGTTGGCAGGTAGCAAACCAGGAGAGTAAGCCATATGGCAACTGCCGCATTCTTCCCTGTAGACTGTGTTTGTTACAGCGGCAACGCCTGTCGATTGATGTTTGTATTCTTCCATTCCTTCCCAATGGTCATCGTCGTCACTCCAGACAACAGGTATTGTTACAAAACCAACGGTAAATATTACAGCGCTAATTGCGAGTGTGTTTTTCATGTGTTAACTCCCGGTATCTTATTTGTATAAATAAACTAGAAAATCGGCTTTTTCCTGCGCAGTACATTCACGCCCCATGGTCCATTTGCAATTACGTTTAAACCACTTTTCAATCTTTTTTTGATCGGTTAAACGCTGCGAATTCACCGAAGGCGCCATCGGCTCGATCGGCTTATTGGTTTTAACGTGTTTGCCAGGCGCGGTTAACTTTTCTGTGTGACAGGACGCACAGCTACGTTGTGAAAATTCACCATTGGCCGGGTATGTTTTCTGCCAAAGATACTGGCCTTGTTCTGCGTTTACTTCTGTAGCACCCTTAGCTGCATAAGACTGCAGTAAGCTGTTGATGGTTGTGTTATCTGCCAAAACAGAATTTATATGCGTACTAACGAGTACTACAAATATCAAGTATGGTGCTTTCATAATGATTCCTGGTGTGTTGAGGTGTCTGCGGATTTGAAGCCGTTTAACATCGCAGATACCAGGTTTTCTTTATGTATCAGGCTCTCTACGATGACACCGGCGATATGAAGAAATACGAGCAGCAGTGTGAAATTCGCAAAAAACTCGTGCAGTTCTTCTAGTGCCTTACCCCAGAAACCGCCTGCCCGTGTAAACCAGTGCGCAACAGGGCCGGCCTGTTCTTCAGCACCTAAAAGTAAAATGCCACTTGTGGTCGTCAGTAACAGGCTAATGATCAACAAGATAACCATGGCGCCACCCGCAGGATTGTGGCCCAGATAACGTTTGGCCCTGAGTGCCAGGGTGTTTTTCAGAAACTGGATTATTGTTGAGGGACTATAGATAAAATCTGAAAACCGGGCATAGTGAGTGCCAATAAATCCCCAAATAATACGGATGACAAGCAGGCCAGCAATAAGATAGCCTGCCCAGGTATGAACGGTGAGCAGGTCTTCTTCTGTAACATAGGCAATGAGAAAGGCACTCACTAATGACCAGTGAAAGAACCTTACAACCGGGTCCCATACTTTTATTTGTATTGGCTTGATCATGTTGTTCAGATCTCCTGTTATCTATACGCTGAGCACAAAATAACAGGGGAATATGAAATCAAGCTGAATACGTCATGTTGAGGGTAATCGGGGACAAACCACGATTATTCACAAACATACTGGATCAAGTAGTGGATTCTCAACAACAAATTATCACAGTCGCTTTTAACCATCCCCAAATATCGATTTATTACCAGCCAGGGTGATCAGTTGGTGGCAAGGTCGTCGTACCGGCGAGTACTGAACTTCTCCCCGAAGAGCGCATAAACTTCGTCAACGGTGCGCGGGTCACGAGTCTGGGGGTGGAAGATGTCATGGTTACTGCTCGCTGCCTCGGGAAATAGTTCCACGGCATGCGTATTAAGTGGGGGCAGACTAGAATGGCGACAGGTCTTTCATAGTTATCAGAATTAAAGGGGCAACCCCCTTTACTAAGTCTTAATTTTGAAAAGATTTATGGGATCTGAATCATCCCGCATTTCATAGACACCCAACGGGGTCAGTGCACTTGAAATTACATGTCTCATGACCTAAAACACCTATATTATTGCGCATTTGTAGGGAATGAATTTTGATTAAACTGAAACATATCGTTCATGGCGCCGTGGTTTCTGAAATTGAAATGACCGAGGGAGATTTCACCATTGGCCGCAACCATGGTAACAATTTACAGTTAGATGGAGGTGGGGTGAGTGGTAAGCATGCAATGATTACACTTGTGGCCGACTCTTGTATCCCGGAAATGTTCGATATCACTATCAGGGATCTGAATAGTACCAATGGCACTTATGTGAATAGCAATTCTGTGAAAGAACAGAAAATCGAACATGGAGACCTCATTCGATTTGGTACTTACGAATTTAAGGTGTTTGATGACCAGTCTTATTGTGGTACTCAAACTGAGTATCATATATCTGAGGATTAGGAAAAGAGGACAGATTGAACCTGCCCAGACTTGATGAATCAGAAAAAGGGGAGGCTGCCCTATAATTATACAATTAAATGGGTCAGTCACTTTTACAACGTGGGTCTTAAACAAAACACAGCCTGCCGA
>DAOWLL010000104.1 GCA_030641945.1 Gammaproteobacteria bacterium
GACACCGGTCAGGACACGGTAAGCGTGCGTACTGCCGATGCCGTTGGCCGCAGTGTATACATCGTTGATGCCGATACGGGTGCACTATTGTGGCGAGCAGGCCCCGATGCCGGCGCTGACCTTCAACTGACCGACATGCAGTACAGTATCCCGGGACGTATCAAGCCGGTCGATGTTGACAGTAACGGCTATGTCGACCAGCTCTACTTCGGCGATATGGGCGGCCAGTTGTGGCGTATCGACATAGAAGAAAGTGATACTTCATCGAATCTGAGCACCTTGATCAGAGGTGGCCGTATTGCAGACTTTGCGCTCGATGCTTCGGATATCGATACCCGCCGTTTCTACTATCCGCCGGATGTGGCCCTGATTATCGAAAGCGGCCAGGCGCCGTATTTGTCGATTGTTGCGGCATCGGGCTATCGTGCACATCCGCTGAACCAGACCATTCGGGACCGTATGTACATGATGCGCATGGATAACATCTACAGTGCACCACCTGTATACACAACCATCACCGAAGTCGATTTGTTAGATACCACGGATAATGCCATCGGCGAGGGTTCGACTGCACAGAAAGCGGCAGCGGTAACCAATCTCGGAAACGCAGAGGGCTGGTACATTACTTTTAGTGAGCTTGATGGCTCGTTTATCGGTGAGAAGGCCCTGTCAGAGCCGCTGATTATCGGCGGCATAGGCCTGGTTACGACCTATGTACCGGAAGATCTTAATCCAAATGCGTCATCCTGTGTGCCCAAGGCAGGTACCGGTATCATCTATTACGTCAATGTGACTGATGGAACACCGACCTTCAATATTTCAGGTACCGTCGACAAGACACGCGAGGACCGTAAGGAATATCTGAAACGCGGCGGTATCCCGCCATCGCCTTCTGTCATTATTACCGAAGGCGGTACGCCGACGCTGTGTATTGGTACAGAGTGTGGTTCAGCCAATATGAACCTTAGTCTGCAGAAGATGTACTGGTACGAAATCGAACAATAAGCATATAACGATAAACACATAACTATAAACAGGACACTGTTATGAACAACAAAGGTTTTTCTCTGATTGAGCTGATGATCGTACTGGCGATCATCGGCGTCCTCGGTGCAATTGCATATCCCAGCTATGACAGCTACATGAAAAAGAGCCGTCGTTCAGATGCAAAAGTCGCTTTGCAGGGGATGGCTGACAGGCAGGAGCGCTTTTATTTGCAGAACAATACCTATACCACTAACACTGTAAATGTTGGCGGTACAGGCACCGATAAAAACTACTACGCACTGTCGATCGCTTCAGCTGACGTGAATGGTTTTGCTTTAACGGCTACCGCAGTTGCCGGTGGCCCACAGGCTAATGACACGACAACGAATCAAGGCGACTGTACCGTACTGCAGTTGACAGCAGCCGGTGCCAAGACGCCGAATCCCTGCTGGTAAGATAAAGATTTGTTTTAACGCAGAGGCGCAAAGACGCAGAGGACGCAAAGTTTTATATTTTGTTAAGAGACCAGAATTGTAATGTATCCACAGGGATACAAGGCTTTTGCAAATTATTGGTGATATTTATAGATAGTCAGCCAGCGCGCCATCCGATATTTCCTGGAAACAAACAATAATCTTTCTCTGCGTTCTTGGCGTCTTTGCGCCTCTGCGTTGAAATTAGATTCAGTCCCGGCTAAGGTTAGAAGCAGAAATCACCTTAATTCCCTGGGCAGCTGGAAACTGACGTTTTCAGTCTGCCCGCCGTTCTGGATCACGCGGGCGCCGTATAATTTTTCAAGCTTGCCGATCACGTCCTGTACCAGGACTTCAGGTGCGGAAGCACCGGCAGTCACACCGACTGCAGCGACCGCTTCCAGCCATCCAGTTTTAATGTCGTCGGCGCCATCGATTAGATAAGCAGCCACCCCCTGTTTTTCTGCCAGTTCACGCAGGCGGTTGGAGTTGGAGCTGTTGGTTGAGCCCAGTACCAGTAAAACATCGACATGTTTTGCCAGTTCACGTACGGCATCCTGCCTGTTCTGTGTTGCATAACAGATGTCGTCTTTACGCGGCCCCGTAATATCCGGAAATTTTTCGCGTAGCCTGTCGATGATCAACTCGGTGTCATCAACAGATAGCGTGGTTTGTGTGACATAGGCCAGGCTTTGCGGATTATTGACTTCAAGCTGCTCGATGTCATCGATTGTTTCTACCAGATAAATATTACCGCCTTGCAGCGGGTCATACTGACCCAGTGTGCCTTCAACTTCTGGATGACCGGCATGACCGATGAGAATGACTTCTTCGGCGGCCTTCGCGTGTCGTGCTACTTCAAGGTGAACTTTAGTTACCAGGGGGCAGGTGGCATCAAACACTTTTAACTGCCTTTGTTCCGCCTGCTTACGTACCTGTTGGGAAACGCCGTGTGCGCTGAAAATTACAGTTGCACCGTCAGGTATCTCATCGAGCTCTTCGACGAAGATGGCGCCTTTGCCTGCAAGATCATCTACCACGTAACGGTTGTGCACAACTTCATGGCGTACATAGACCGGGGCGCCGAAAATCTGCAGTGCACGCTCGACGATATCGATGGCGCGGTCGACACCGGCACAAAAACCACGTGGGTTGGCAAGGTAGATTTCTATCGTCACTGGTTGGTTATGGTTGCGTGGGCGTTATTGATAGCGAGAATTTCAACGGTAAATACCAGCGGCTGACCAGCCAGTGGATGGTTGAAATCAACTTCGGCTTTGTCGGCCTTAACAGAAAGTACAGTACCGAGAATATCTTCCCTGTTAGATGTTTCAAATTCAAACACCAGCCCGCTTTCCGGTTTGAGGTCATCTGGAAAATCGGATATTGGCATCATGTGAATGTTATCTTCATCTCGCAGTCCGAAGCCCTGTTCAGGCGTCAGCATGAGTGTCTGCCTGTCGCCTGTTTCAAGACCATAAAGTGCAAGTTCCATGCCCTCGGTCAATACACCGGAACCCATGCCGATTTCTACAGGTTCGTCGCCAAAGCTGCTTTCAATTTCAGTTCCATTGGTCAGTGATATGCTGTAGTGCATAAGCAGCAAACTGTGCATGTCGATTTTTTCATTCATGCGATCTTTTTAAACATGGTTCATTGTTTGTAAATATATCTACTATCAGCAGGCCGGCGCCGAGAGAGATGGCGGAATCAGCGATATTGAAAGCAGGCCAGTGCCAGTGTTCATAATACACGTCTATAAAATCGATAACGTAGCCAAACAGACTGCGGTCAATCAGGTTGCCGATCGCGCCGCCGAGTATCAATGCCAGGCCCCAGGCGAGGGTTGCTCTTTTTGGATCTACATTGCGTAAGCAGTGAGCAATTGCAATGCTGACAACGATGGATATGCCCATAAAGAACCAGCGCTGCCAGCCGCCGGCATTGCTGAGAAAGCTGAATGCAGCACCCTTGTTATAGCATAGCGTCATGTTCAAACCTGGGATTACTTCGACAGGTACGCGGAGGTAGAGATTACTGTCGGCAATGTATTTTGTGATCTGGTCGAGGACAATAATCAGACCGCTGATCCAGAACCAGTTCATTCTGATCTCAGGCTCCCTGTTTTGCGGCCATGTTTGTTTTGTCATTACGCATAACGTCGGGCCTCGCCATCGCCGTCAACATTCTCGATACAGCGTCCGCATAATTCGGGATGTTGTTTGTGTTTGCCAACATCTGCACGATGGTGCCAGCAGCGCACGCATTTATCATGTGCTGAAGCCTCGGCCTTGATGTACAGGGTATCACCGTTGCCCAGTTTGGCTTCAATAGCTGAATTCGGTTTGGCGTCCGTTGAGCCGGTCTGTGCTTCCGATGTGATCATGACAAAGCGCAGTTCATCTTCCAGTATGCCCAGGTTCTGCTGCAGCCCACCGTTGCAGTATATGGTGACTTCAGCATCGAGCGACGAACCGATCTTGTTATCAACACGCAGGCTCTCCAGCTGTTTGCTCACAGCCGAGCGTGTTTCCAGCAATTGTTGCCAGAAATCCATGTTCATGGACTCATCTTTATCCAGTTCAAACAAGCCCTGGTACCAGTTTTCCAGTTGTACTGATTCGCCGTGTTCGCCCGGCATCTGCTGCCAGATTTCATCGGCAGTAAAGCTCAGTATCGGCGCCAGCCAGCGGCACATGGCTTCGGCAATATGAAACAACGCGGTTTGTGCTGAGCGTCTTGCCACGCTGTCCGCTTGGGTGGTGTATTGCCTGTCCTTGATGATATCGAGATAGAAGCCGCCCATGTCAACGGCACAGAAGTTATGCAGTTTCTGGTAAATAATATGAAAGTTGTAATCCTGGTAGGCTTCGATGATCTGCTGTTGCAATTGATGCGCACGTGCGACCGCCCAGCGGTCCAGCGACAGCATCTCATTGTTATCGAGCATGTGCCTGGCCGGATCAAAACCGTTCAGGTTGGCGAGCAGAAAGCGCACTGTGTTGCGGATGCGGCGATAGGTGTCAGCGGTCCGCTTGAGGATTTCATCCGATACGGTCATTTCAGCACTGTAGTCTGCACCGGCAACCCAGAGACGAAGAATATCCGCGCCCAGCGATTTCATGATTTTTTGCGGCGCGACAACATTGCCCAGTGACTTGGACATCTTGCGGCCATTGGCATCGACAGTAAATCCATGGGTGAGCACACTGCGGTAGGGCGCTGTGCCGTTCATCGCAACCGACGTCAGCAAAGATGACTGGAACCAGCCGCGGTGCTGGTCAGAACCTTCAAGATACAGGTCAGCCGGGAAAGGCATGCTTTCATGCTGGCCGAGTACGCAGGCGTGGGTCACGCCGGAGTCAAACCAGACGTCCAGCGTGTCGCTGGTTTTCTCATAATGCTCAGCATCATCACCGAGCAGTTCTGAGGCGTCGAGTTCAAACCAGGCGTCGATGTCATGCTGTTCGATGCGCTGTGCAATTTGCTCAATCAGCGCACTGGTGTCCGGGTGCAGTTCACCGCTTTCCCTGTGCACGAACAAGGTGATCGGTACGCCCCAGGTGCGCTGCCTGGAAATACACCAGTCGGGACGGCCGCTGACCATGCCCTCGATGCGCGCCTGTCCCCAGTCGGGTATCCAGTTCGTTTCCTTAATGGCTTTTTCGGCATCGGTGCGCAGGCCTTGCTGGTCCATGCTGATGAACCACTGTGGTGTTGCGCGGAAGATGATCGGGGTTTTATGGCGCCAGCAATGCGGATAGCTGTGCTTCATTTTTGCCAGTTTCAGCAGCACGCCGTTTTTCTCCAGCGTTTCCAGTATGGCGGCGTTGGCCTTGTTTACATGCATGCCGGCAAACAGTTCGGTATCCGGCAGGAACACGCCGTCACTGCCAACCGGGTTGTACACTTCCAGCCCGTAACGGCTGCCAACGATGAAGTCGTCCTGGCCGTGGCCGGGGGCCGTGTGCACTGCACCGGTACCGGCTTCGGTAGTGACGTGATCGCCAAGAATGATGGGCACCGTGCGGTCGTAGAGCGGATGCTGCAGCTGCAGGTGCTCCAGCTGATGGCCCTTGCATGCACCGAGTACGCGATGCTGTTCGAACCCGTAGCGTTGCAGGGCGCTTTCGGCCAACGTGGTTTCGAGCAGTATTCTTGCCGGGCCGTTACTGGTCTGTATCTGTATCAACTGGTAGCTCAGGTCCGGGTGCAGCGACACAGCCATGTTGGCTGGCAGTGTCCACGGCGTCGTGGTCCAGATCACCACGGCGACAGGGCCTTCGCCTTGAGCATCTATGCCGGCCGCTGCCAGGAAAGCGGCTTCATCGGCAGCCTTGAACATGACGTCGATCGCGGGCGATTCCTTGTCCTGGTACTCGACCTCGGCTTCAGCCAGTGCTGAACCGCAATCCAGGCACCAGTGCACGGGCTTGCTGCCCTTGTGCAGGTGCCCCTTGTCGATGATCTTGCCCAGCGAGCGCACGATATTGGCCTCGAATACGGGGTCCATCGTCAGGTAGGGGTCGTCCCAGTCACCCAGTACACCGAGGCGCTTGAAGTCCTCGCGCTGGCCATCTACCTGCTTGCGGGCATATTCGCGGCATTTCTGCCGAAAGGTCCTGGCATCCACCTTGTCACCGGCCTTGCCGACCTTCTTTTCCACCATCAGCTCGATGGGCAGACCGTGGCAGTCCCAGCCCGGGATGTAACGCGCATCAAAGCCGTCGATGGTGCGGCTTTTAACAATAATGTCTTTCAGAATCTTGTTGACGGCGTGGCCGATATGAATGTCGCCATTGGCATAGGGTGGGCCATCGTGCAGCACAAAAGTCGGGCGGCCCCTGGATTGTTGCCTGATCTTCTTATACAGATCGATCTTGTTCCAGGCTTTCAGCATCTCCGGCTCGCGTTGAGCCAGGTTGCCGCGCATCGGGAAATCGGTATGAGGCAGGTTCAGGGTGCTCTTGTAATCAGCCATGTCAGTCAATCAGTTAACAGTTAATAGTGAACAGTGAATAATGAAA
>DAOWLL010000086.1 GCA_030641945.1 Gammaproteobacteria bacterium
AAGGTGGAACACTTGCAGGTAATATTGGGCCACCACTTGTTGCAATGAAAGCAAGATTTCCTGACTATGACAAAATGAAAGCCCAGATTACCGATGCACGCGAAAATAACCCGAACACAATTATGATTCCGTTCGGTCCGCATGCAGTGCTTTCCAGGAAGGAAATCGATCTGGTCTCACAATTTATATATACATTGTAGGTAGAGGTAAAAACAAGATGAATCACAATCGAAGAGTACTGCTGAAAGGATCACTGGCAGCTGGTGCAGTTGGTGCTGCAGTCAGCGCCGGGCTACTGACTCCTAAGGCCGTAATGGCCGCCTGGGCGAAAGACGCATTTGAAGCTAAAGAGGTCAATGCCGCATTGACTGGCTCAATGGGAAGCGCTGATGCAACAGCCAGCGACAAGATCAAGCTGAAAGCTCCAGACATCGCAGAAAATGGCGCCGTTGTGCCTATCACTGTTACCAGCAAGATCGATGGCACCACATCCATGAGCATCCTGGTTGCAAAAAACAACACCCCGTTGACTTCAACCTATGAGCTTGGTCCAAACACTCAGGCTTACATCTCAACCCGCGTTAAGATGGGCAAGACATCAGATGTTATTGCTGTCGTCAAGGCTGGCGGCAAGCTCTACAGCACCAAGAAAGAAGTCAAGGTCACTATCGGTGGTTGCGGCGGTTAATCGACAAGCAAATTTGAGGTAATTAGAAACATGGCAAAATCAATCAAACTAAGGGCAAAAGCAAAAGACGGTACTGCTACTGTCAAGGCCCTGATCAGCCACCCAATGGAAACTGGCCTGCGCAAAGACAAGAAATCAGGCAAGCCAATCCCGGCTGAATTTATTCAGGAAGTCGTCTGTGAATCCGGCGGAAAAACTGTTCTTAGTGCACAGTGGGGCAGCGCGATTTCGAAGAATCCGTTCATCTCATTCAAGTTCAGTGGCGCCAAGTCCGGTGACTCCATCAAGATAAGCTGGGTGGATAACAAGGGCAATAGCGACTCACTTGACGGAAAAATCAAGTAATCCATCCGATTCCCAATCAAAAACAACTAAAGGGTGAACAATGAACAAAATCGCTAACGTCCTAACCGCTGCATTTCTGGTAGTGACACCATTTGCTGCGCAGGCGACACCTGATCAGGATTTGAAAGAATTCAGAGAACACTACTTCAAGAAATTCCCTGATACACCAAAGAATGATTTCATCAATGGTGTATATTCTATCGATCCTGCATCTCGTGAACAGTGGGAGGCCTTCGAGGAATTCCCTTCTTACGAAATTTTCGTCGATAAGGGTGAAGAAATCTTCAACAAAAAATTTGCCAACGGTAAAGGCTTTGCTGATTGCTTCCCTAACTACAAAAAAGGTATTCGTCAAAACTATCCTTACTTCGACACGAAGTCTGACAAGGTTGTTACCCTGGAAGGCGCTATCAACAAGTGCCTGAAAGACAATGGCGAAAAAGCTTTCAAGTGGAAAAAAGGCAGCATCACATATGTCGGCGCCTACCTGGCTTACCAGTCACGCGGCAACAAGATCAACGTCAAGGTGCCTAACGACTCGAAAGCAATGGCTGCCTATAACCGCGGCAAGAAACACTTCTACGCCAAACGCGGCCAGTTGAATATGTCATGCGCAGACTGCCATTACCATTATGCAGGCAGCAAAATCCGTGCTGATATCCTGAGCCCGGCGCTGGGTCATCCAACTGGATTCCCTGTCTACCGCAACAAGTGGGCAGGCGCCTCCACCAAGGGTGATGGCATGGGTACACTGCACCGTCGCTACGGCGGCTGCAACAAGCAGGTACGCGCCAAGCCATTCAAGGCTCAAAGTGATGAATACAAAGCACTTGAGTACTTCCATACATACATGAGTAATGGTATGGAAGTTAATGGCCCAAGCCAGCGCAAGTAAGCACTTGTAGCCAACCATAAAAAAACCCCGGCTAGCCGGGGTTTTTTATTTCCGAAGATATCAACCGGCGATAACATGTCGATTGATACAGCGTCACGCAGTTCCTAGTTCCTAGTACCTCGCCACTGTTGTTTTGGTGGGCCGTGAAGGATTTGAACCTTCGACCAATTGGTTAAAAGCCAACTGCTCTACCAGCTGAGCTAACGGCCCGAAGCCGCGCATAATACATGGACTGGCGCTGAAAAACAAACCAGATCGAGCGAAACAGGATGTCCGCTTCGGCACTACCGATAAATCGTTGGATCGGGCACTCCCGCAGCCTCAAAACCATCGCGGCGCAGACGGCAGGAATCACATAAGCCGCATGCCCTGCCCTGTTGATCGGCCTGGTAGCAGGAGACTGTCAGCGAAAAATCAACACCCAGCTGTGTCCCCGTGGAAATTATTTCGGCCTTGCTCATATTTATTAATGGCGCATGAATACTCAGCTTCTGCCCTTCGACGCCGGCCCTGGTCGCCAGCCTGGCCATATGCTCAAATGCCTCAATATAAGCAGGTCGGCAGTCCGGGTAGCCGGAGTAGTCAACAGCGTTAACACCGATGAAAATATCGTTTGACCCGTGCACCTCAGCGACAGCGAGTGCATGCGCCAGAAATATCGTATTCCTGGCAGGGACATAGGTAACCGGTATACCCTCATTCAGACCTGTCTCGGGTACGCCTATCGTTGAATCGGTCAACGCAGAACCCGTCATAACACCATCATCGAGCTGAATAATATGGTGGCTTGCAGCAAATGCCTGCGCCAGCTGCTCTGCTGCATTCAGCTCAGAGACATTGCGCTGGCCGTAATTAAAACTGATGGCATGGCAGTCAAACTCCCTGCTCGCAATGGCAAGGACGGTTGCGGAATCCAGTCCACCTGAAAGCAGCACAATAGCTTTTGGCCGTGTCGTCATGCTTCACTTACCCGGCTGGTCGCCCCACAGCAGTTTGTGCAGCTGCATCTGCATCCGTACCGGCAAACCATCACGCAGTATCCAGTCCGCGAGATCAGTTGCTGTTAATTGCTCAAAACTTGGTGAGAACAGCACCTCACATCGTTCACTCAAGTTATGCCGCTGCAGGAACTCCCTTGACCAGTCATAATCCGCTTCGTCGCAAATCACGAACTTGACCTGGTCCTGCCCACAAATGAATTCAATGTTTTGCAGGCGATTGCGCTTTTCTTCACCCGAGCCCGGTGTCTTGATATCCATCACCTTCACCACCCGCGAATCGACCGCTGAAACATCCAGCGCCCCGCTGGTCTCGAGAGAGACCTTGTAACCCGTGTCACACAACATGGATAGTAAGTCGATGCATCCCTTCTGTGCCAGTGGTTCACCACCGGTCACCGTGATATAGCCTGTTTTATTCGCTGTGACCTGCTCGAGTATTTCATCAAAACTCATCCACTCACCGCCACTGAAGGCATACCCGGTATCGCAATACTGACAACGCAGAGGACAGCCGCTAAGACGAATAAACGTGGTGGGAATCCCAACCGTCAGCGCCTCGCCCTGAAGGGAGAAAAAGATCTCGGTTATCTTCAGTCGGTTATCGTTCGACATAGGTATACATGATGCAGATAGCTTATCTCGCAAAGCAGCAAAGAACGCAAGGTATAATTATTCATCTACCGCAGAGACGCGGAGACGCAGAGACGCAGAGCTTATTACAGGCATTCGTAGGAGCGACTTTAGTCGCGAACTTTAACAATTCGCGACTAAAGTCGCTCCTACAAACAATCAAAAACCTCTGCGTCTCCGCGGTATTAACATTGATAATCTTTGCGCTCTTATTGCGGCATTGCGCGAATACAGAGCATAAAGCATCAACCTTGACCTATTCAAAATGCGGTAATAACCGTCAGCTCAAGCCTGAACTACTCCATTTTGATACTTCCAACATTGCTTTAAAGCGGAAGCATGCTGGATGAAGCCTTCTCAATGGCCTTCGCGTTTTATTCGTTCGAGTCGGTCGTTGGCCTTTGTCGCAACAGATGTATCGGGATAGAGCTTTACAACCTGCATAAGCGCATCTTTCGATGCTGACCAGTTTTTCAGTTCGTAATAGGTATAACCGATCTTCAACCTGGCGCCTGGAATTTTCTTACTCTCAGGATACTTCGCAATCAGTGACTGAAATGCATCCAGCGCTGTTTTGTACTGCCGCGATACGTAATTGGCCTCCCCGAGCCAGTACTGGGCATTATCTGCGTACTTGCTCTCTGGATAGCTTTTCATAAAACTTTCAAAGGAAGTAATTGACTTGCTGTACTGGCCTTCCTTTAACAGGTCGAACGCTGCCGTGTATTGCTGTGCGCCATCTTTATCATTTGCTGCAGGAACAACCAGCAACGCAGAAGAAGCCGCTGATGAACTTGGCGGCGGAACCGGCGCAGCCACAACAGATCTGCTGGCACCGCCTTCAAGACTATTTAGCCTTCGGTCCATATCCGAATAAAGACTACGCTGCCGCTGTGTAATCAGGTCCAGTTCGTAATCTTTTTCTTCCAGCATGTCTCTCAGCATCGAGACTTCCTGTTGCAATGCTTCGAACTGCAGCGCCTGGTCCACCAGCACATCAGAGCCAAGAATATTCTCCAGGCGCTCCAGTCTCTGCTTGACACTCATACGTGATAACAACTCTTCATCAGCCGCGACAGCATAACCGCATAGCAGGCTGGCGATCACCAGAAATGAAAGACTTTGCTGTTTAATCATTAATATTACTCATATACAAGTTCTGCACGGCGGTTTAATTTCCATGCGTCTTCATCATGACCAAATGCTGCGGGCTTTTCCTCTCCATAGCTGATGATTGTTATTTGCGAGGAACTGGCACCCTGATACAGCAGTAATTTCTTTACAGACTGCGCACGGCGGTCCGCCAGTGCAATATTATATTCACGTGTACCGCGTTCATCTGTATGACCTTCCAGCCTCAGTGTTGCATCAGAATTCAATGCAAGGTACTTACCGTGATGCTTTATCACTTCGACATCGTCTTCACTGAGTTCACTGCTGTCGAAATTAAAATAGATGGTTTTGATTGACAACACATTCTCTGGATCATTGATGGCATTTTTTTCATATGAGATTGTCATGCCCTCAAGTGCAGATCCTGCCAACGCACCACCATCACCAATGGTGCCTACTGTTGCACCACTTCCAGCAGCATCACCACCCTCAGCAGCACCTTCGCCATCCGGTTTTGTGCCAGGTGTACAGCCGGAAATCAGCAGTGCCACAACCAATGCAAACATGCTGCCTTTCATTGTTATAATTTTCATTGTCCTGCTCTACCTCTTCACGATTAATAAATTATTTACGTTTTGCCGCCCACGATGGCTCCCTCACCTCGCCATCCGACAGCGCCAGGCGCTGTTTTTGCCTGCCATCTGTTGAAACTGCAGCAAGTACCGCTTTTCCTTTATGTTGCGACGCATACAGGATCATAGTCCCATTTGGCGCAAAGTCAGGCGATTCATCCAGTGGCCCATCAGTAAGCACCTGCATGACGCGCGTGTCTTTATACAAAACCGCAATTTTATATGAATTATTTCCACCGTGGACGAACGCAATCACCTTGCCATCTGCAGAGACACTGGCATTGGCATTATATTTACCATCAAACGTCAGGCGTTTTGGGCGCGTGCCTTTTTCCAGCGATAGTTCATATAATTGCGGTTTACCACTGCGGCTCGAAGTAAATACCAGTGATTTACTGTCCGGCATCCAGGCCGGTTCGGTATCGATTGCCCAGTGTTTGGTCAGACGCCTCAATGCCTTGTTTTGCAGTGAAATAATATAAATATCCGGGTTGCCATCCTTTGACAGTGTCATTGCTATGGTTTTGCCATCCTGTGACCAGGCTGGCGCACTGTTAATTCCTTTGAATGAGGCAATCTTTTCACGCCCGCCTGTATGAATATCGTGGACATAGATTGCGGACAGGCCGGACTCAAACGATACATAGGCCACCCTGGAACCATCAGGCGACCATACAGGAGACATTATTGGCTCTTTGGAGGTCAGCAGTGTTTGCGGGTTATAACCATCCGTATCGGCAACCTGCAGCCTGTACTCAACCGGCTTTCCTGATGAGGTTACATAGGCGATTCTGGAATTGAAGGCGCCAGGCAATCCTGTCAGTTTCTCGAAGATCAGATCACTAATCTGGTGTGCAGTGGTGCGTAAGGTTGCGCGGGTTGCATTAAAACTGTAACCAAGAACCTGTTCACCACGGTATACATTGAATAAACGAAATTCAACTTTGAACCTGTCATTCGCTGTCATCTGTACAGTGCCAATAACAAGATGGTCGACGCCGGCAACACGCCAGGTCTTGAAGTGTATATCTTCAGGGCGCTTTGGCCTGGCGAGCAGGTCCTTTTCGGCAACAGGTGAAAACTTCCCACTGCGAGCAAGATCTGAACTCACGATTCCAGAGATATCTGAATCTTTCAGCCTGGAACTGCTATTCCACTGGAAAGGTACGATAGCGATCGGTGTCGCGCCCTCGATACCTTCGGTGATATCGATCTTGAGTACCGCATTGGCAGTCTGACTGAAACAGGCAAGTATAAAAAATAATATCCAGCGATTCATAACTGTAATAAATACTCCGGTGCACTCATTCATGCTTTGGTGCTTATGACCCTGGCCTGAATGTAAAACGTATTTCATTATCAAAGACTTCAGGATTTGGTGGCGGTGGCAGTGGCGATGCCGCCCACACCGCTCGTTCTATTGAATTTTTAAATGCAACGTCGCTGGAACATTCCTGTAAATTTACACTAATCACATCACCCAGTGCCGTTTGTCTCACGTGAACTTCACAGGACTGGTCAGAGCTTAGTGTCGTTGGACGCAGCCATTTGCTTTCAACTTTTTGCTCGATGAGCTTAACATATTGCTGCCTTAATGAATTCAGCTTCCTGTTGTGTTCAGCAACACGCTGTTCTTC
>DAOWLL010000170.1 GCA_030641945.1 Gammaproteobacteria bacterium
ACGAAGACCACGGGCATCATCCCGTCAATCAAGGCAATGGGCCCGTGCTTCATCTCGGCTGCGGGATATCCCTCCGCGTGGATATAGGAGATTTCCTTGAGCTTGAGCGCACCTTCGAGTGCAATTGGATACAGCATTCCCCTGCCGAGGAAAATCGCATTACTTCTGTCGGTAAAGGCATCCGCCCACTCGCTGATGTTGCTGACATCGGACAAAATTCGGTCCATCATGCCCGGTAGTTCGATCATGTGATGCAACAGTGCCTGCTCTTTCTCAGCCGACATATCGCGGCGTGTACCCAGTGCAATGACCAGCAATAACAATGCAACCAGCTGGGTGGTAAACGCCTTGGTTGATGCCACGCCAATTTCCGGGCCGGCGCGCGTCATTAATTTCAGTTCGCTTTCACGCACCAGCGAACTTTCGGGCACATTGCAGATGGCCAGTGAAAAACGGCCTATCTGTTGCTTGATACCGCGCAGTGCTGCCAGCGTATCTGCGGTTTCACCCGACTGGGAAATTGTCACTACCAGTGTATCGGGCAGTAGCACCGGCTTGCGGTAACGGTATTCACTGGCGACTTCGACGCAACACGGAACACCGGTGATCGCTTCCAGCCAGTAGCGTGCAACCATGCCAGCATGGTAGCTGGTGCCACAGGCGATGATCTGAACCTGTTTGACCTGGTCCAGAATTTCGCCCGCACCCGGACCAAAAGTTGAATCCAGAATTTTGCCTTCGATGACGCGGCCTTCAAGCACTTCGATCAGGCTTGACGGCTGTTCGTGTATCTCCTTCAGCATGTAGTGGCGATAACCACCCTTGCTGGTAGAGTCGGCACTGAGGTCGGATTCACGTACGGGGCGATCGACAACGCTGCCTTGTTTATCGTAGATGACCAGTGAGTCCGGCCTGATGTCGGCAAAATCACCTTCTTCAAGATAAATAAAACGGCGCGTAACAGGCAGTAATGCCGACGCATCCGAAGCGATGAAATGTTCACCCAGGCCGATACCAATCACCAGCGGACTGCCGCTGCGCGACGCGATCATGCGATGCGGGTCCTTCACTGACACCACGCCCAGTGCATAAGCGCCTTCAAAGTCAGTCACGGCATGACGCACCGCTTCCAGCAGATCGCCTTTCACACGCAGGTAATGCTCGATCTGGTGTACTGCAACTTCGGTATCGGTGTCAGAGGTAAAACGAAATCCTTCAGCCTTCTGCTGCTCGCGCAGTTCGCCGTGGTTTTCAATGATGCCGTTATGCACAACAGCAACAGAATCGTCACAGATATGCGGATGTGCGTTGGATTCACTGGGCTCCCCGTGCGTCGCCCAGCGCGTGTGTGCAACACCTGTAAGCCCCTTGATTGGGGTTTGGTCCAGCGAATCGGACAGTGACTTGACCTTGCCGACCCGACGCACACGGTCGAGACAGGCCTTGCCATTGATCACGGCAATACCCGCTGAGTCATAACCGCGATATTCGAGTCGCCGCAGCCCCTCAAGCAGGATTGGCGTTACATTTCGATCGGCAACAGCGCCAACAATTCCACACATAAATATTCTCTGGTGTTATCTGTAAATCAATAGATTAACTATAGAATGAGTGAGCTGATACACAAGTGATACTGTACCCTGTTTAATGAATAATAATAGAGCCTTGTGAATTAAATATGAAGCGAAAAAAAGAACCTCCACTCCGATTAATCAAAATGTATAGCTTGCAGACAACAACAATTCCAATGCCAGGGCATTCTCTAAATTCAGGTCATCAGTAATTAGTTTAAATTTGAACCAGTGATTAGAATAATCAATACCACATGCGCTTGCTGTCAGATTACATGAAAGCCCGATTTTCGAAGTATCATTGATATTCAGGCCAGCGCCAACGAGGTAGAACGACTTTATTTCATAGTTCCGGTACGCCATGTCAAAAACGTATCGGCCAATTGAGTAGTCTGCTGACAGAAATATTTTTCTGGGTATTTCCTGCACATAATCCTGATTGGTTTCAAGCCCCGATACGACGGGATTATAAATCAGATAACCATCTTCATCATATTCCTTTGTGTCTGAGGAGGCGGTCGCAATCGTCCTGGGTGCGTTTTCCCAGTACATTCTTGTCAGAATGTCGTATGCCTGAAAACCGAGTCCTAGTTTACTGCTGACCTGCCAGTCAAAAACAAGATCCACCGCATAGCCACGCCCTTGCGGTGGCTCTACAACACGATCGAACAGCTTGTCTTCTGAATAGTAATAATCCACATCAAAGGCGAATTCATATTCCTTGTCTGTTATTACTTCAGCTTGACCACTTAATGAACCATCATTAAACAGCTCGCCTCTCAGATAGGACACAGAAACACCATATGAGAACGATTTACTGTATTCCTGATTGAATGTTATTCGCAGGCCATCTGAAACCATCGTATTTGCAGCCAGGAACAGATCAAATTGTTCTCCCGGCACCAATGGAGTCTTGTTTTTCACCTTATGTATACCATCCGCAGTCTCGGGACTGTATTCGAAATAGTAGTCATAGCGCTTGATATAGCCCAATTGCCACCGCCCCAAGGACACCCCGGCTTCCACCCTGTCAACAGAAAATGAAACATCGCCCGGCTGCAGCTCGACATTCCAGTTGCTGTCAGCAATTGATTTTATAGACTTCGATTCACTGTATGCGAAACCGTCAGCTATGAAATAAACACCGGCAGTCGATGCTTCAACATTAAATACGGCGACAAAAACCGGCATCATAAGCAGTACAACACTGGATTTTGCTACAGACGAAAAAAAGGCGGTATTTTGAATACCGCCTTTTTTTATAGTACAGGGAACAGAATCAGAAGATTTCAAACGTTCCATCTATGTAGGACACCTTCAGGTAACCACTCGGCGTTATTTCGATTGCGCCATACTGAATAGCATTGTATAAAAGCGCACCGGACAGCTGGTTAGACTCTAGCACGAGACTGTCAAGTACAACTTTCACACCGTCCTGGTTCGTGATCACAACCGAACCGAAGTAATTGGTAGAAACGAAATCCTCGGCATTAACTGCGGCCGTAATCTCAATCTGCCTGCTGCCATAAGAGATCCTGATCGTACCATTACCGGTCCCGAAACTTGTCCGGTCGGCATTGATGTTCACACTTGCCGCTGGCAGATCGGTTAACTGCAGGCCGAAAGTCAGTCCGATATCGGCATCAATCCACTGATTTGCATTCTCGATGATAAATTCGGGATCTGCCAATGTGCCATCCAGTGTACCATCTGTTGAGAAATCAGCACCAGTGGTACTCGCATAGTACATGCCTTCGTCCTCAACCCAAGCGTAGATATCGCCTAAAGTACCGATACCAAAATAAGTTAGCGCTTCGGCCAGACTTCCTAGTGGTATGTGGGATGGGTAAGAATAAAACCATGAATTATACGTCATCGTCAGGGTAGCTATACCGGTGCTTGCATCCCAGTAAACGTTTGCCCAGAAACCCGGGTAACTGGATGTAAATGTATCGTCCCCCAGCGTTGTATCCGTATCGGAGTACGTCCAGCTTGCGAACGGCTCCGCATGGTTTGCTGAATAAAGCGTATCGACCGGTGCAAAATCACCGAAGAACTCGAACGTATCCGTGTTTGTGACATTGACAGCAAGCGACGCGGTAAGGTTGTCACCCATGGTATTGCTTAGAGTGCCTTCCAGCCTCAGGGTTTTCGGCAGCACCAGGGACGCGGGGTCAAGCGGGTCCGAGACGTTGGTTACGCGAATGTAATCCATATTTGCATTCAATTTACCAGTAAACGTGACAGGACTGGCCAGGATCTGATCTGATGTATCCACGTACTGTGTAAAGCTTGCATCAACCAGGTCAACAACCAGGTCCGCTATCGCAGGTAATGGTTTAATAGGCTGAACATAGTTGATGGTGTAAGGCGTTACAAAGCTCACGTTCACTGTGCCGTCCGTAATGGACAGGCTGTTCTCTCTTCCCTCTACCGTGGCTGAGGTCACTTCCAGGTTAAAATCGGTGGCGGTTGTTCCATCTGCCGGTAAAGTCACTGTCATATTGACGGTATAGCCACTAATTACGCCGTCGGTAATGACGATTACGCCAGCAGAGGGTGATGCAATAGTACCGCTATCGAATTGGCGGGGATTGGGATCAGTCGGAAGATCGAGGATATAACTGGAAAGATCAGGATCGCCATTAAAAAGCAGTGCAGCATCGACACCGGCGCCCAGCGCATCTAGTGCACTCGTACCCAGTATACCGACAGCATCCGAAGCCATTCCGACTTCCGCGGCAAACGTTGAGGCCTCTGCTCCGGCTTCCGCAATGATGACATTGCCCCAGGTGCGGACATCGCTCATCATCGCCTTGACCTTGTCAAGGGTTGCATAGTCCACTGTGGGACTCGGCACAGGATCGATGATGTTGTTTACTGCAGTATCTATATCCTGCTGCAGTTCAACCAGCACGCCGGTAACATCAACGATGCCGATCGCGGCTAACACGGTCTCCGCAGCATTCACAATATCGAGCAATGATATCTGCGTTAGATCACCGCCGTCATCGGCCAGGATTGTACCTGAAGCGAAAGACGAAGCCAGTATAGCCAGTGCCTCATTAAGAAGTGGCTGGCCGTCCGCATCCGTGTTTGCTTCGATTGCTACAGTTACCAGTAGTGCTGCATAGATAACCTGGGTAGGAGAAAGCGCACCATCAACAGCTATTGCATCGGTTATGTCGACAGGTGCGGTATTCAGGATATCTAGACCACCCAACAAATTTGACACTTCAGAATTGGCGTTGGCAACAGTGGCTGAATCAAGAGACGGTTGTGATTTGGCGAGCTCTGCAGCCGTGTGAGTGAATGGCGTCACACTCGCATTTACCACCGCGTTCGCTTCCGCACCCGGCAGGAGTGCCGTCATGTTTAAGGCTGAGGGTTTATAGAACTCACCAAAATCGATAGTTGTATTTGAATCAGTCAGACCATCAGTACGTGTTCCGCAGCCAGCAGGAATATCGCACTTCATTCGGGTGTTTGCGTCCGCTGTGATAGTAACCTGAAGCACGCCACCTTTGTAACTATTATCAAGCGTGATCTGGTAGCTTCCAGCATTGCCCGTTCTGGCCGTGCCTACTGTCGCGATAGCAT
>DAOWLL010000103.1 GCA_030641945.1 Gammaproteobacteria bacterium
ACCGCAGCGTCAGCCTCGGCGTTGTCAATGCCGCGCACGATCAATTCCTGGCTAACCGGCCCGATCGCACCGTCGATTTCAACCAGGTAAGCCTTGTTCCCTGCAGTGGCAGTGGCCGTGGCCCAGGCATACTGCACAAGTATGGCAAGGGCGAGCCCCAGGACCATGCGGGATAGAAATTTAATGGGCTGCATATCGCGATTCATACCGTGCAGGTTGCTCGTACAAGACCATAGAATAAACAGTATAAACAGAAAACAGGGGCCTGGGAAACATCACGAACCAGTAGCTGTATAGTGTGGCATATTGATCTATTCACCACTTCCCACTTCACCGCTATCGTCCGATCTACATACAGCGCAAATACTGATAAAATAGCAATACACGAGAATTTGTCGCAGTAACAACATACTTATCTCGTGACTTATTATGCTACAAAACCTGTTCTTTATATGGGCAGCAGCCATTGTGCTGTTGACCAGCCTGGCGGTAGAGGTTGCTGGTGCACCGTATATGCAGTCAAGCGCTAATAACAATGAAAGCCACGCACCCATCGTTTTGTTTTTGAGTGGTGACGTGATGCTGGGCCGGGCAATCGACCAGATACTGCCTTATCACAATGATCCCGTACTTTTCGAGCAATACGTCAGCGATGCACGTGAATACATATGGCTCGCTGAGGATGCCAACGGTCTGATCCATAAACCCGTCAGTTGCGACTACATCTGGGGTGATGCACTGGAACATCTCGACAAGGTTAACCCCGACGTAAGAATTATTAACCTGGAGACAAGCATCACGCAGAATGATGCACACTGGAAAAACAAATCCATCCACTACCGCATGCATCCGCAGAATGCAGCTTGTCTGGCATTGGCAAAGATAGATATCACCTTGCTGGCAAACAATCATGTACTCGACTGGGGATATGCAGGCCTGGCAGAAACCCTGTACACACTCGAGCAAACAGGAATCAAAACTGCAGGTTCCGGCAAAGATTCAAAAGCAGCTTCTCGCCCTGTGATTATTGACCTCAAACACAAAGGCAGGGTGATCGTGTCTGCATGGGCACATGCAAGCAGCGGCGTCCCGCCCGATTGGGCAGCAACAGATAACAGACCAGGCGTAAACCGGCTGGATAGCCTGAACGCAAATACTGTTCAGCACATCAGTAACAGCATTAATCCCGTCAAACAACCGGGCGATATTGCCGTCGTGTCGATTCACTGGGGTGGCAACTGGGGCTACGAAATATCACCAATGCAGATTGAGTTCGCACACCGCTTGATTGATGAAGCCAATGCCGATGTCGTTCATGGCCACTCATCGCATCATGTCAAAGGCATTGAAGTCTATAAAGGCAAGCTGATTATCTATGGCAGTGGTGACTTGCTGAATGATTACGAAGGCATAGGCGGCCATGAAAAATACAGGGCCGATCTGTCATTGTTATATTTTGCCGGCATTGACCCGGCAACAGGTAGGCTGGTGCAACTGCAGATGACACCAACACAGATCCGCCATCTCAGGATCAATAGCGCTAACGCTAACGATGCCGCATGGTTAAAGGATATGCTGAACAGGGAAGGACTTGAGCTTGGTACACGTGTAGAGCTCAATGTGGATAACAGTCTTGTTCTCGAGTGGGAATAACTAATAAAAGGCTCACTTAATATACACAACGTTGAGAACATTCCCGCTCAACCATCAACTTGAGACGATCCCTCAAATCAAACATCAGGCGCTGGCATTCACCACTGCAATAAGGTTTAAGTTCCCGAATTTTATCGTCATCCAGATCGAGTAGCGAAGCCAGTGCTATCAGTGTTTTTTCACATTCTGTTTTTGCATTGCACATCAGCACGATGGTACTGATCCCTTCCACATACCGCTTTCGCGCATAGAACGCGATGTGGTCATAATCATATTTTCTCATGCAACCAGGATTATGGCAGGGCATGATATTTCACCCCTCTATGTAACTTGTTTAACTCCTGTACCATGTTCACAGCAATCCAATTGTCGAATAAATCCGTTTGTGCTGTCGTATAAGAATTGAAGCGAAGTTCATGCCATGTTTGCATAACCTTAACTAATCAACACCTTGGACGCTTTCTACCCCAGGGGCGCCGCTGGATTGTGTAAATAATTTCAGACAACATTCCAGATTTTCGACAAACCCATGCATCAGCAAGCCATTCAACTGTAAGACATCGCATGTGTGTCAGCATGCTCATATTAAAAAGTACTGATGAAAGCGCATTAAAAAACTGAGCTGCTGAATTTTCATACGTATTAGAGAGAAATGCGGAAATGAGCAGGAAGGGATTATTGTTCATCAATGATGTTTATCTCCATTGAATTCTGGCCCCATGGGTTACTATGGCAGGGCGATTGTTTATGGTAAAAATAATCTCTCCGTCCTCTTTTGATATTAGCGTTCGAAACAATGCACTCAGAATCCCGTTCTCTGAATAATCCGCGCGAAGATTCCCGCCACCTGAAGCGGTCATTCACCGTAGTGGCCGCTTTCACTGCAATCCTGTGGTTGATAAAAATGGTGGAGATGGCGTATGGTGCCAATCTCGCCGTGTACGGTGTTTACCCAGGGCAGCTGAGCGGACTGGCGGGTATTCTTTGGGCGCCGTTGATTCATAGTTCGTTCTCACATCTATTTGCCAACACCGCGCCCCTGCTCATACTCGGCACCGCGCTAGTATACGGTTATCCAAAGTCGGCAAGGGTGGTGATACCCGCTGTTTATATTGGTACCGGACTGGGTGTCTGGCTGTTTGCACGCCAGGCTTACCACGTCGGAGCGAGTGGCCTGACATTCGGTTTTATGTTCTTTGTATTTACTGTTGGTGTGCTTCGATGGGACAGACAGGCGATTGCACTTTCCCTGGTCGTATTTTTTCTCTATGGCGGCATGATCTGGGGCATCTTCCCGAATAAACCGGATATTTCTTTTGAGAGCCACTTATCTGGAGCCATAATCGGCGTTGTGCTGGCCGTGTTGCTCAGGAACTATGACCCACAGCCACCCGAGAAACAATACAGCTGGGAACAGGACGAAGAAATCGAGCTGGAGTCAGATGACGAGCCGCCTGACAAAGCGGTTTGAAAGGCAATCAATCTATTTGGCGTCAGTGTAAAAACTTTTCGATGCCAGGCAGGCAAATCACTGGTAGTCACACCAATTGTCATCCTTGATAATATTTTTCCTTGTTACATATATCAAATGCTCATTATGGAAGCACAGAGTTTTTACTCTGACACGAATGGCACCAGATAATTTCAGGGAATATTTGTCCGCCTGCCGCTACACGGCCCCACGCAAATGTTTAAAAACAACATCCACAGATGAGCACAGATAGTTAGAAACTTAAAAGCGCTTTCATCCGTGTTCATCAGCGTTTATCTGTGGACATATGTCCTGTTCCTTTAATCCCACCGTCTCCTTTTTAATCACCTCTGTAATGTTAACGCTGCTTTAATTGTGCGTAGATAATCAGGTGAGTAATAACAAAGAACGGAACGGCAAAACCTGGAATCAGGACCAGAGGGAATGTACCCATAATATCGCTGCTAACCTGGCCGCTTGAGTGCAGTACCTCCCCTGTCCTCGTCATCACACCCATGGAAACCGCCACAACAAAGTCAATAAGACCAAACGTGTTCCAAAGGTAAACCCGTGTACGTGAAACTGATGCCGCGCGGTCGTAAAGCGCAATACCAAGAAACACCGCCCCCATAGCTGCCATTGCATCCCCGAGTCCTGCAGGCAGAGCAAATAACGCCGGTAAGCGATCGTGAAAATACAGGAACACAAAACCCATCCCGACCATGCGCCAGCTATGCAACAGGATAAGGTGGCGCATATCGAGGTTGAGTACCCAGTCCCTGAATGCCTTGATGCTGAAATAACCTGTCCCGTATACGATGGCAGGCATCATAACTGCGACTAAAATGGCCAACGGCCGCTCACCCGCAGGCGCATTAAACCCGCCTGACAGGGCCGTGCCAAGTACCGCGGCAAACCAGCCAAGACAGATCAAAAAAACCACTCTAGTTACAGCGGGCGAAATGCCCTGCTCACTTTCCGCGTCAAAAACCAGTGTATTCATGCTTACACCTCCTAGTTACTTGCTTTATGCAAGTAACTATACCCTTGTGACTTTCGATTTGCAAGTATCTATGCATGCATTATAAACTTAGACCATGAAAAACAAGACAAAAGCCATAAGAATCGGTGACATGCGATCACCCTGCCCAATCGCAAATACACTGGATATAATCGGAGACAAATGGACTCTCCTGGTGATACGGGACCTCTTCGCCGGTAAAAGCACCTATAGCGAATTTCAATCCTCGCCGGAGAGCATCCCGACCAATATTCTGGCCAATCGGCTTAAGCGACTGGCAGAATACGATGTTATCCATAAAACCCCGTACCAGCAGCGGCCTGTACGGTATGCCTACCAGTTAACAGCTAAAGGCCGCTCACTTGGACCGCTATTACTAGCAATGGCCGAATGGGGCAAGAAAAATATTGCGGGTACCGAGGCAAGGATGAAGCTTGATCTGTAAAACAACATGAGGGGAGCTAAGCCCTTATAATAATTCCTGGACGCTTATAATACTCATTTGTCACTGACACCTTTAATTTATGCACCGGTAATATCATGCAATCTATCGTTTCGATATCGAATGTTTCCAAGACCTACAGCAGCGGCCACCAGGCACTCAAGAACCTGGATCTGGATATCAAGCGCGGTGAAATCCTGGCACTGCTCGGCCCCAACGGCGCCGGTAAAACCACGTTAATCTCAATTATCTGCGGCATCGTCAATGCAACCACCGGTTCGGTAACCGTGGATGGCCATGACATCGTCGCGGACTTTCGCGCGACACGAAGCATGATCGGCCTGGTACCACAGGAACTTACCCTCGGCGCCTTCGATAAAGTAATCAATACACTCTGTTTCAGCCGTGGCCTGTTCGGCAAAAAACCCGACCCCGACTACCTCGAGCAGTTGCTCAAAAACCTGTCACTGTGGGACAAAAGAAACAGTGCGATTATGACCCTGTCGGGTGGAATGAAGCGGCGCGTGCTCATCGGCAAAGCGCTGGCGCACGAGCCGACGGTTCTGTTTCTGGACGAACCCACCGCGGGTGTGGACGTAGAGTTGCGCAAGGACATGTGGGCATTAATACGGCGCCTGCGCGAGTCAGGTGTCACCATTATCCTCACCACGCATTATATAGAAGAAGCTGAGGGCATCGCCGATCGAGTCGGCGTCATCAACAACGGCGAACTGCTGCTGGTCGATGACAAACAAAGCATCATGCACAAGCTGGGCAAAAAACAGTTGAACATAGAACTCAAACAGACCGTGGCGGCAGTTCCCGAAGCACTGTCCGACTGGGCACTGGAGCTGTCGGCCGACGGCAGCCAGCTGACCTATACCTATGATCCGCACAAACCACGTACCGGTATTGCAGGTTTGCTGGACGCCATCAGTGACGCAGGCCTGGTGCTAAAAGACGTCAATACCTCGCAAAGCACACTGGAAGATATTTTTGTCAGCCTGGTGAACGAAAAATCATGAACACACATGCCATCAAAGTCATCTACAAGTACGAAATGCTGCGTGCCTGGGAAACAATACTGCAAAGTTTCGCTTCACCGGTGATTTCCACTTCACTTTACTTCGTGGTATTTGGCTCTGCGATCGGCTCACGCATTCAACAAATAGAAGGCGTGCCCTACGGTACCTTCATCGTACCCGGACTGATGATGCTGGCGCTGCTAACCCATAGTATTGCCAATGCGTCGTTCGGTATTTTCTTTCCCAAGTTTACCGGCACCATCTACGAAGTCATGTCCGCACCGATATCGTTTGTAGAAATCCTTATCGGCTACGTTGGCGCCGCAGCAACCAAGTCATTCATCATCGGTTTGATTATTCTTGGCACTGCGGGTTTTTTCGTGCCACTTGAAATCGCACACCCTGTGTGGATGATGAGCTTTTTGATACTCACCTGCATTACCTTCAGCCTGTTCGGTTTTATCATCGGCCTGTGGGCGGACAATTTCGAAAAATTGCAGCTCATCCCACTGTTGGTAATCACCCCGCTGGTGTTTCTCGGCGGCAGCTTTTACTCGGTCGACATGCTGCCACCCGCGTGGCAGACCGTCACCTTGTTCAACCCGGTGGTTTACCTGATCAGCGGCTTTCGCTGGAGTTTTTTTGAGGTCGCCGATGTAAGCGTAGGCTTAAGCCTGGCCATGGTACTGATGTTCCTCGCTACCTGCCTGCTGATTGTGTGGTGGATGTTCAAAACGGGGTATCGGTTGAAGCAGTAGCTTGCATTGTGGAAACTGCTGCCTGTCCAGGTCTTTCTTCTCGACCTGCCTGTTAGTTCTTTATACACGGCAATGGAAAAAAGGGTCTTCCATAAATACAGTGGGTAGGCCGATGATAACACCCTGACCCCACAGGGAATATTTGTCCGCCTGCCGC
>DAOWLL010000056.1 GCA_030641945.1 Gammaproteobacteria bacterium
ATTTACCGCAGAGGCGCGGAGGCGCAGAGAAATTATTTGTAATTACTGATTCTAAAAATATTGTCATTTCGACCAGAGGGAGAAATCTCCTGAATTTCGGGAGATCTCTCCTTTCAGTCGAGATGACACCTTAGTAATTTTTCTCTGCGTCTCTGCGCCTCTGCGGTTAATTAGTTTATTACATAGAATCCAGGAATTTCTGCATCGAAGCCGGGGTATCGAGTGCGAACGATTTAATTTCTTTATCGATACGTCTGGTCAGGCCGGCAAGGACTCTGCCCGGGCCACATTCAACGATTGCATCAGCATCTTCCTTGATGATCTTGATGGTCTCAACCCAGCGTACCGGGTTGTAAATCTGTTTGGTCAATGCTTCGCGAATGGCACCGGGGTCATCATGCGACATGGCATCATAATTATGGATTACCTGGACATCAGGTTTATTAAAGGTGACTGTTTCCAGTACCTTTGCCATTTCATCGGCAGCCGGTTTCATTAAAGAGCTATGCGACGGCACGCTGACGGGCAGTTTCAGTGCGCGCTTGGCGCCCTCTTCCTTCATCAGCTCAATGGCATTGTCGACGGCTTCTGTCGCACCGGCGATCACGATCTGACCGGGAGAATTAAAGTTAACGGCCTCTACCGGTTTGCCTGTTGCTGCAGCTGCAGCGGTACAGGCCAGTAATACCTGGTCATCTGACAAGCCGATGATGGCGGCCATTGCGCCTTCGCCTTCAGGCACCGCGTTTTGCATCAGGCGCCCGCGTTCGGCAACCAGTTTGATGGCCTGCTGGTAATCGAGAACATTGGCGCCGACCAGTGCTGCGTATTCACCCAGACTGTGTCCTGCAAGTGCGTAAGGTGTGGTCATGCACATTTCGGTCAAGATTCGCATGACTGAAACGTCAGCAGCGAGCATGGCGGGTTGCGTGATTGCAGTCTGGTTGAGTTTTTCTTGCGGGCCATTACACACGATGTCCCATAAATCGTATCCCAGTACTTCAGATGCCTGCTTATACGTTTCCTCAACCTGTTGCCACGTTTCTGCATACTCTTTAAGCATGCCGATTGATTGTGAACCCTGGCCTGGAAAGACAACAGCAATATTGAAAGTCAGCATTGTAATTGCTCTTTTTAGTTATAGCCCGTTGTTGATTATGCCAAAAATTACGGGCCTTGTATTAAAGACCCAGTACATCCTGCATATCATACAAGCCTGCAGGCTGTTGTTGTAACCAGTTTGCGGCGCGCACGGCGCCGTTGGCGAAAGTCATTCTGCTTGAAGCCTTGTGGCTAATCTCGACACGCTCGCCTTCAGCAGCAAACAGCACGGTGTGATCGCCGACAATATCGCCAGCACGAATGGTTTCGAAACCGATGGTTTTGCGCTCGCGCGCACCGGTAATGCCTTCACGGCCGTATACGGCACATTCGTCCAGGTCTCTGCCAAGCGCATTGGCGACAACTTCTCCCATGCGAATAGCGGTCCCGGATGGTGCATCAACCTTATGCCGATGGTGGGCTTCGATAACTTCAATATCGACATCGTCGCCAAGAATGCGCGCAGCCATATCGAGCAACTTGAGACAGAGATTAACACCAACACTCATATTCGGTGCAAACACCACAGCGATCGATTTGGCTGCTTCGCTGATTTTCTGTTTACCGGCATCGTCGAAACCGGTTGTGCCGATGATGATGTTCTTGCCGTGTTTTACGCAGGTTTCGAGATTGTGCAGGCTTGATTGCGGCGTGGTGAAATCTATCAGCGTCTCGAAGGCGTCGATAACATGTTCAAGATTATCACTGACTTTTACATTGAGCGGACCAAGACCAGCAAGATCGCCGGCATCAGTGCCCACCAGTGTATTACCGGGACGCTCAATAGCAGCACTGAGTTGAGTACTTTCATTAAGATCGCAGGCAGCAATTAATGTGCGGCCCATGCGGCCGGCAGCTCCAGTTACAGCAATGTTCAACACTGCTATCTCCCCTTTTGTTGTCGTTATTATATAAACCATGCCATTGCGTACGAACTGCAATAATAAACGCGGTGGCAGTTAATTTTTCAGGGTCTTCCCCAAATACAGTGGGGTGACCGATGATAACACCCTGAACACACAGGGAATACTTGTCCACGAATCAAAGCAAATGATTAAAAACAACGTCCACAGATGAACGCAGATGAACACGGATAATACATTTGTTACTTCTTGTCCGCGAAGAACGCGAAGAACGCAAAAAAAACCATACTTATTGAGTTTTTTTCTTTGTTCGCGTTCTTCGCGTTTTTTGCGGACAATATATCTTATCTGTGTTCATCTGCGTTTATCTGTGGACATATGTCCTGTCTTTCCTTGCTGGCATCCAGCGATTCAATAGCCTTATAACATGAATCCGACAGATCGTAGCCCGGATGAAGTGCAACGAGACTATTCACACACAACAGCATTCGCGTTCGTTACTCCGCGCAGTCCTGCGCTTCGCCCTGCGGGCCGCACTGGCGTGCGTTCAAAATGTTCCCTACATTTTAGTGCGTTTTTCGCGGCTAAAACCTCTGTGCCTCTGTGGCAATCATTTGAATTTTTACCCACTTGATGTGGTGAAAACCCATTTTTTATAAAGATGCGTATGTTTTTCGCTTATAGTTTCAAATCATCGAAGAAGAATTTTACACGATCCATCCATGATGCACTCTGTGGACTGTGATGTTTAGCCGCTTCCTGAATTGAATCTTCAAATTCGCGAAGCAGCTCTTTCTGGCGGCTGTTGAGATTAACCGGTGTTTCTACATTCACTCTGCACAGCAGGTCGCCTGTTGCACCGCCGCGAACAGACTTGACGCCTTTGCCGCGCATCCTGAACACTTTTCCGGATTGTGATTCTGCTGGGATTTTCAACTTGATCCGGCCCCCTAATGTGGGTACTTCAAGCTCGCCACCCAGGGCTGCGGTACCGATACTGATCGGCATCTCACACATCAGGTCATTTTCTTCGCGCCTGAAGATCGGGTGTGGCTTGACCTGGATCTGTACATACAGGTCGCCGCCTGGCCCGCCCTGTTCGCCAGCTTCACCTTCACCGGCAAGACGGATGCGATCGCCGTTGTCGACACCCGCCGGTACCTTGACGGACAAAGTCTTGTGTTTTTGTAGACGGCCCTGTCCATGGCAGTCCGGGCATGGATTGGTAATGGTTTTGCCCTGGCCGCGGCAATTAGGACAGGTTTGCTGTACGGAGAAAAATCCCTGCTGCATGCGTACCTGGCCGACACCACCGCAGGTTGTACACGTGGTTGCACTCGTGCCTTTTTTAGCACCCGAGCCATCACAGGTTTCACAGGCCACCAGTGTTGGCACCCGAATATTCACTGATGTACCGGCGACAGCATCCTCGAGTGACAGCTCAAGGTTATAGCGCAGGTCCGATCCTCTTTGAACACGGCTGCCGCCCCTGCGGCCACCGCCGAATATGTCTCCGAAGACATCACCGAAAATATCGCCGAATGGATCTCCGCCAAAACCACCCGCGCCGGCTGCAGCAGATGGATCTACGCCGGCATGTCCGAACTGGTCGTAGGCAGCGCGCTTTTGCGCATCTGAGAGTACATCATAGGCTTCCTTTACTTCCTTGAACTTGTCTTCAGCTTCTTCATTGTCCTGATTACGGTCCGGATGGTGTTTCATCGCGTGACGACGATAAGCTTTCTTTAAATCAGCTTCATTGACATCCCGGGATACACCCAGCACTTCGTAATAATCACGTTTTGACATAGTGTCCTGCACAGTTTTCTCGATTTACTGCTGTTGACATACACGGAGCCGGCGAACCGGCTCCGATGCAATCTGATTGGAACAAACAGTTTGCCGATTACTTGTTGTCGTTGTCCTTGACTTCTTCGAACTCGGCGTCAACCACTTCTTCAGCGCTGCCGGCCTGAGCACCTTCAGCTTCGCTGGCGCCAGCACCCTCAGCACCTGCTGCTTCAGCCTGCTTAGCATAGGCTTTTTCAGCGATTTTGCCTGCGGCTTCAGTCAGGGTTGTGGTTTTGGCTTCAATCAATTCCTTGTCATCGCCCTTGATGGCTTCCTGTAGTTCAGCGATGGCGGCTTCCACTTTGGCCTTTTCGTCGGCTTCAACCTGGTCACCGAGATCCTTGATCGATTTCTCAGTCGCGTGAATCATGCCGTCAGCGGTGTTCCTGGCGTCAGCCAGTTCACGCATTTTCTTGTCTTCACCCGCATGCGCTTCTGCATCCTTGATCATCTGATCGACTTCATCATCGGACAGGCCGCTGGAAGCCTTGATTATAATCGACTGCTCCTTGCCGGTGGCCTTGTCCTTGGCTGATACGTTGAGGATGCCGTTGGCATCGATATCGAAGCTGACTTCGATCTGCGGGATACCGCGAGGCGCCGGTGGAATATCACTGAGGTCAAAACGTCCCAGTGATTTGTTGCCGGTAGCCATTTCGCGTTCACCCTGCATAACATGCACGGTAACCGCGGTCTGGCTGTCTTCTGCGGTCGAGAATACCTGTTGTGCCTTGGTTGGGATCGTGGTGTTCTTTTCTACCAGCTTGGTCATGACGCCGCCCATAGTTTCGATACCCAGTGACAGCGGCGTAACGTCGAGCAGCAGGATGTCGTTTACATGACCGCCAAGTACGCCACCCTGGATGGCAGCGCCGACAGCAACGGCTTCGTCCGGGTTAACGTCTTTACGCGGCTCCTTGCCAAAGAAGCTTTGAACTTCTTTCTGAACCATGGGCATACGTGTCTGGCCACCGACCAGGATGATGTCATCGATATCGCTGTTAGACATACCTGCGTCAGTCATTGCCTGCTTCATCGGGCCGACGGTGCGTGCTACCAGGTCTTCAACCAGGCTTTCCAGTTTTGCGCGTGTAAGTTTGATGTTGAGGTGCTTGGGACCGCTGGCATCAGCCGTGATATACGGCAGATTTACATCTGTCTGTTGTGTAGATGACAGTTCGATCTTGGCTTTTTCGGCAGCTTCCTTGAGGCGCTGCAGGGCCAGCGGATCATTGTGCAGATCCACACCGTTATCTTTCTTGAATTCATCGGAGAGGTAATCAATCAGACGCATATCGAAATCTTCACCACCGAGGAAGGTGTCACCGTTGGTGGCCAGTACTTCGAACTGGTGCTCGCCATCGATTTCAGCGATTTCGATAACAGATACGTCAAAGGTACCGCCGCCGAGGTCATAGACGACGATTTTTGCGTCACCGCGCTTCTTGTCCATGCCATAAGCCAGTGCAGCAGCCGTCGGCTCGTTAATGATACGTTTTACGTTGAGGCCGGCAATTTTACCGGCATCTTTGGTTGCCTGACGCTGTGAGTCATTGAAGTAGGCAGGAACCGTGATAACGGCTTCTGTTACTTCTGTGCCCAGGTAGTCTTCGGCCGTCTTTTTCATTTTCTGCAGCACACGAGCAGAAATTTCAGGCGGCGCCATCTTCTTGCCATGAGCTTCAACCCAGGCATCACCGTTATCGGCTTTGATGATTTTGTAAGGTACCAGCTTGATATCGCGCTGCACGACTTCTTCGTCGAAACGACGACCGATCAGGCGTTTCACAGCAAATAATGTATCTGCAGGGTTCGTGACTGACTGACGCTTGGCCGGCTGGCCAGTAATAACTTCGTCATCTTTTGTGAACGCAACAATAGAAGGTGTAGTGCGATCGCCTTCGCTGTTTTCAATAACCCGAGGCTTGTCTCCGTCCATCACTGCGACGCAGGAGTTGGTGGTACCCAGGTCAATACCGATAATTTTAGACATTGCTTTCTCCGTACTTAATAAATTCGTTCTTGTTGTTCTATATGGGGTTGCTCGTATTGAATTCAACAACCTGCCCGTTATTTTTCACGCTTTTATTCCGGCTTTTTCGACACGATTACCATGGCCGGTCTAACCAGACGATCATTCAGTAAATAGCCCTTCTGCATGACGGCTATAACCGTATTGGGTTCGACATCACCGGCGTCCTGCATGGTCATGGCCTGATGCAGCTCCGGGTCAAAAGCCTGGTTTAGTGGATTGATTTCCTTCACACCCAGTTTTTCAAACGTGGTATTGAACATGTTCATGGTCAATTTCATGCCTTCACGCAGGCTTTCCATGGTTCCTTCTTCGGCAGCCAGTCCCATTTCCATGCTGTCCTTGACTGGCAGCATTTCATTGACGAATTTCTCCATGCCGTATTTGTGTGCGTTTTCCAGGTCTTTTTCTGTACGTTTACGCAGGTTTTCCATTTCAGCCTTGGTGCGCAGCAGCAATTCCCAGTTTTCTTCAGCTTTTTTCTCTGCCTGCGCTAAATGTTCCAGCAGCTGTTCTTCGGATTTGACGATTTCTTCCTCTGCAAACGCCATATCTTCTTCCATCTGTTCCAGATGTTCATTTTCTGCAGATGGTTTCAGTTCTTCATTGCTTGATGTCATGCTTGCTCCAATGAATTTCGCATGGTTGTCGTGTTGACGACCTGCCTTAGTCTTATTCCGGCCTATATGGGGTCAATCACCCCATTATCAAGGCCGGATTTTAAAATCGATGAAAAATTATTTATTCAGTGCTTCGCCCAGTAGTTTTGCGGTCACATCGACCACCGGGATGACCATGTTGTAATTGATTCGGGCCGGCCCGATAACACCGAGTACGCCGACCGGTTCGCCCTGGACTGAATAAGGCGCAGTGACCACGCTGCAATCACCCAGTCCCTTGAAGCCTGCCTCGTTGCCGATAAAAACCTTGACCCCCTCCGCCTGTATGCAGCGGTCGAGTAATCCAAGCATCTCACGTTTGTGATCGAACACTTCCAGCAGCTGGGTCATTACATTTCTGTCAGAAGTCTCGCCGTATCGCACCAGGTTGGCTTCGCCCTGAACCAGGTACTCCTCGTCCCGGGATGTTAATGACTCGGAAAATGTTACGGTTGCGACTTCGATGGTTGTTTGCATAATCGCATCAATGTCTTCACGTGCTTTCTGCATACCTTGCAGCAGTGTTTCACGCACTTCATAGATGTCCTTACCGGTGAAATTCTGGTTAAGGAAGCTGGATGTTTCCTGCAGTTCGGTTGTCGAGTATGAACGCTGCATGTGCAGTACGCGGTTTTGCACCTCGCGTTCATTAATGACCATGATGGCAAGTATTCGCTGGTCGGACAGCGGTAAAAACTCGATGTGTCTTAATGTCGTATGGCTGGCTTTTGGGACAGAAACAATGCCTGCCATGTGTGTCAGCTCTGACACCATCTGTGATGCGTGGCTGATTAATGCATCGGTATTCTGGTCAGGGTCAAGTCCCCGTTTCACCCGGGTGAGCAGTGACTTGCTCAGTGGCTCGATCTCAAGCATGCTGTCGACGAACAGTCGATAGCCCCGTTCTGTTGGAATACGACCCGCAGATGTATGCGGCGACACAATCAATCCCTTTTTCTCAAGGCCAGACATGACATTGCGAATGGTTGCCGAGCTGATATCAAGATCTGTATCATCGGCCAGCTTCCTGGAGCCGACCGGCTGGCCATCAGCGATGTAGCTGTACACCAGTTTTTTCAGCAATAGCGTAGCGCGTTCGTTCAGCTGTTCAGGCATTGTTAGGTGATGCTTGGTTAAACGGGGTCTTGGCACTCATGGGGTTGGAGTGCCAGACACAAGTATGGTTTTTTATTGTCGCAGGGTCAAGGGCTTAGGTGTTTTTTGGCTGGATGATTTGATGCTTATTACACTTTACTAAATTGATAGATTTTGTTTCGCCATCAAGGCGAAAACAAAAGTTGGTATACACGATTAACCGATGTTCGCGGCTAAAGCCGCTCCTACAGTTAACAAAAAAACCTCTGTGTTCTCTGTGACCTCTGTGGCTAAAAGTTTAATTGGCCGGATATTTGGAACAAAGTCCCGGATTGCGCTTCGCTTCATCCAGGCTACAACTCGTCTTACTGTAATTGAAGTATCCCATCTTCGAGCTCATAAACGGTATCCAGTCGCTCTGCGATGTGCAGGTCATGGGTAACCATGATGAGGGACGTTTTATAGCTCCTGTTG
>DAOWLL010000380.1 GCA_030641945.1 Gammaproteobacteria bacterium
CTACGCTATCGCTACGTCCGGGATGACACACAGCAGCTTGTTATCATCGTCTGTTACCGCTAATTATGCCTGTTCGGCAATGCCCTTGTTATTCACTCCGGCATAGCCTGTGGTTTCAGTCATTAAATGACGGTGGATAATCCTCTGTGTTCTCTGTGCCTCTGTGGCATTAAATTGAATACTTACCAATTCAATATAGGGAAGAGCCATTATTTTAATACCGCATAAGCCTTTTGCGTTGTTAGCGTGTTTTGCGGCTAAAATAGAAATCATTCTGAACCACAACATTAATAAATATTCATGATTGGTCTTTGTTGCGCGAACTTCGCTCATCGTAGCCTTGCATTGCTTCTACCCAGTAAGGTTCTGCTTCACATGAGCAGCAATCGCACCAGACTTCTACATCGTCGTGCATGCTCTTGCTCATTTTTGATTTGATACGTTTGCTAGTTTTATTGGGTTCGATGTCAGTGTCATCAGAACTTGCATCAGGATCAATCATAATTGCTTGCCTTTATTGATCAACGATATTGACGAAGATACCACCATTCAAAACCACGTTTCATCCAGTGGAACAGGATGCTGCCGGGCAGCATGAAGCTGTTGTTTTCTGTGCGTGAAATTAGCATGCCTTTATTATTGGAATCAACAATGCAGATCAACTCAACTTTAAACGTTGCGTCAGTCGATGTTCCATTTAATTCACCGTTCAGATTTTTAGCGGCTGCTTCTGCCTGTAAGTCTGCCATGTGCGCTTGCTTTGGCATCCAGTCAGGACCTGGAAAGCTGCCGGAATCACCTGCAACATAAACACGTTCCATACCTTCTACCTTACAGTGCCGGTTTGCCTTGATCAGGCCGCCTTCAGAGCGAGGCAGCGTGCTGTTGTCGAACCAGGTGTTGCCGGTCATGCCGGGCATAAACATAATCAAACCTGCTTCAAACTCACCGCCTTCGGTCTTTACTCTATTTGCTTCAAAGCCTTTTATTTTATAGCCAAGATGTGTTTCGATATTGCGCTTCTTCATCTCCTTAAGCAGTCTTTCCACGGCCTTTGGGCCAAGCCGATTACCGGGTTTTGGCGCTGGGCTGAAGAATACCAGTTTGAATTTATTGCGCCTGCCCTGTTTGCGTAAGATGGTGTCTGTACCGAACAGAAACTCAAACATTGGCCCGCCACGCATTGCGCTGGGCTCATCTGGATTCCCGGCAAAGCCAACTGCAATTGTTCCAGCGTCCATTTCATTCAGGCGTTCACGGATTTTTTCAGCGGCATCAATGCCTTCGCAGGGTGTTATGGCATGTTCTATACCCGGCAGCTTTTTGATAAAACGGCCACCCGAGGCGATGATCAGCCCGTCATTCGTTACTTCGCCGTTATCGGTTTGTACAGTACGGCCATCATCACTCAAGCCGGTGACATGGCCCTGGTGGAAATTGACTTTCATCCGTTTGAAATAATTGCCCAGCGGTACTACAAGATCTTCGCGCTTGCGAAGGCCGCCTGGTATCCAGATGATGCCAGGCAGATAATGCAGTTCGGCACGTGGTGAAATCAGGGTTATTTCCACATCTTTACTGAATTTGCGCAATTGCTTTAGCGCGGTTAAACCGGCAAATCCGGCGCCGATGACTGTCACTCTATGCATCATTTTTTTCCTGGTCGATCAATCAGTTAATTATGACAAATATTAAATACCTTCGACACCATATATCGTACATCTCCACGGTGACAGAACACACTTGAATTAAACAGCAGTTGGAGCGACCATATAGCTACTGACTATCAGTGAAATGAGACCAAACCACCTGACAGGTGTTCGCATGCATGTTCGTTATTCACTCGTCGCATCGATGCTGGGATTACTGCTGATTACGGCTGTAGAGCCGCTGTTTGCGTCAGGGTATATGACGTCCTACGCCACTGAATATCCGAGCGGATACACACCCAAAGCTGTCTACAAGTCCGTAGATAGCACAGGCAAGATCACATACTCAACAATCTGGCCCACAGACACGGTGGCTATCGATGAAATTGCGATCAAGCCGGGCCCTGCTGCAGAGTATGTTGAAGATAGCCGGCAAAGGCTCGAAAAAATCAGGGAAACGGCACTGGAACTGACTAAATCGCGTGAAAAACGTGCAGCAGATCGGGAACAAGCAGAAAAGGAGCGTCTTGAGCGGATGGCTTTGCAAACATCAGCCCGGCCGCAAGTATATGAAAGAATAGTATATGTAGGCTGGAGCCCGCATTGGCGGTTGTACCCTCCAATAGGCCATTATGGCGAGCATCCCCATAAATATCCGTCACATCCGGCACACAAGCCAGGTCTGTCACGCGGTATTCCCCTGCGTACAGGCAGCAGCCAGAGATAAGTAAAATCGTTGCCAGGATCAGGCCCCGGGTCTGTGACAGCGATGTGCGGGATCATCCGGGCTCCAGCGCCATCTGTTGAGTGCGATATCCAGTTTATCTTCAGATTTTCTGCATAAATAGGCACTAACCGCCTGAAAAACCGAGCAAAAATCCTATACTTAATGGATGGCGGAAATAAAGGGCTACGGTTTGCAGAAGATATTCGCAGTGGTGTTTTTATTCACCATGCTGTCTATATGCAAGCCAGTATCTGCAGAAATCAAGCTTAATGGTTTTGGCTCGGTTGCAGTAGGTACGGTTGTAAAAGGTCAGGAATTTCTCGCTGATTATCCTAAAACCGGGATCTATGATACTGATCTGTCAACCGATCCTGACACCACTCTCGGTCTGCAACTATCGGCCTATTTTACGGATAATTTTTCACTCATTACTCAGGCCGCAGTTCATGGCGCCACTGATTATGATCCTGAAATCGACTGGCTGTATCTCAACTATTACCTCACGCCGGAACTGTCAGTCCAGGCGGGACGAAAACGCCTGCCGCTGTATTACTATTC
>DAOWLL010000423.1 GCA_030641945.1 Gammaproteobacteria bacterium
CAATAAGTTATTAACTGAATATAGATTACCCACCGTGAGGGAGCCTGAACAGATGAATACGGCTACGAAACAACCACCACCTGATCGCCGCGCGCGTACCAGGAAAGAAATCAAACAGCTGATTGCAGAGCGTAATAACGTGCTGTCGCAGTATTACAATCTGGCAAGCCATGCAGATCAGAACCCGGAAGACAATGAAGAGACCATGGAACTGTTGCAGGAGTTCTGCCAGGACCTGGTTGACTATCTAGCGACCGGTCACTTTGAAATTTACCGTCGAATTGAGGAAAAGGAAGAGCGCAGAACAGAAATCGTGCAACTTGCTGACCAGGTGTTCGACAAGATTACGGTAACTACGGCAGTAGCAGTAGCTTTCAATGACCTTTACGATAATACATCTGAAGGTTTTAATATGGAAGTTCTGGATCAGCTGCCCGAACAACTGTCAAAGCTCGGTGAAGAACTGGCTACACGGATCGACCTGGAAGACAGGTTCATTAATACCCTGCTTTCTACTGCACCGGGAGCCGTCAAAGCGGCTGCCAGCACTGCCTGACAGTGTAATTGGCTTAAAGCCAGTAGCTACAACTTGCAGTTTTTTAATGTGTCGGCATCCCTGGCCAGGCACCAGCAAACATGGGCCGGTTTTCTTCGAAAATCCTCTGCTGTGGTCATGCGCGTGATATCACGTATCGAGTACGCCTCGAGATGTTCCTGATCAAGTTTAAATCCGTGTGCATTACTGGAAAAAATCAGTACTCCGCTATCATCGAGTAATGCCATCGCCTGCGTTATCAGTTCAACATGATCTCTTTTGATATCAAGCGTATGGTCCATACGCTTTGAATTCGAAAAGGTTGGCGGGTCAAGAAAAATCAGTTGATAGCGCCTTCCCTCTCTTGCTGCGTCAGACAACCACTGAATACAGTCTTCGCGGATGAATTCGTGCTGTTTGCCAGACAAGCGGTTCAGCTTCAGATTTTCCTGTGCCCAGGCAAGATAGGTATTCGACATATCTACAGTTGTCGATGAACTGGCTCCTCCGGCAGCGGCATAAACTGTTGCACTCCCGGTATAGGCAAACAGGTTGAGGAAGGATTTATTTGCTGAAATCTGTGAAATCAGTTTTCGTGTAAGGCGTTGGTCAAGAAACAGGCCGGTATCAAGATAGTCCTTCAGGTTGATGCTGAATTTAAGCCCGTCTTCATTGGCAATCAATCTGTCCCTTGTTTCATCGTGGCGCATATACTGCTCTGCCCCACTTTGTTTCTTCCTTGTTTTCAGTACAATTTTGCTTTTGTCAGTTTCAAGGATTCTTGAAATCACATCCAGCGCATCATTAAGCCGTACAAAAGCCTGTACTGCATCAACTGTTTTAGGCGGCTCATATTCCTGTACATGAATCCAGTCTTCATAGACATCAACGGCAATGGCATATTGCGGTATGTCTGCATCGTAAATACGGTAGCAACTGATATTTTCCTTGCGCAGCCATTTAGACAGGTGTTTGATATTTTTTGACAGCCGATTGGCGAACATCTCGGCATCTTCACCTGCTGCTGCCTGCTTGTGTGCTGCATCAGACGGAGGCAGAGGTGTTTTGATGTCACGGATACGATACTGGTACAAAGTGCACTTGAGCGGACCGTTGTATAAAGTGTTTTTGTGATGTGCACGCAAGCCGAAAAATTTTGCAAGTTCATGACTGGCGGTAAACAACGCAACATTCCAGCCCGGGAACCTGGTTTTAACTGTCTTGCCAAGATCAAGGTAAAGGCTTTTCAGCTGCTTGCTCTCTCCGATGCGCTTCCCATAAGGCGGGTTGGTGACGATCAATCCCGTTACATCAGGCAGGTTTTTTATCACATCGACAGATTCGGCCTGTTTGATTTCAATGATGTCATCTAATCCGGCAGCCTGGATGTTTTTTCTGGCAATTTCAGCCACTTTGAATGATTTTTCGATGCCGATTAGTTTGGGCACCCTGTTTTTGTCGACACTTTGTCTCGCATCGTTGAGTAATTGATTCCAGCTATCTGGCTCATGCTGCTTCCAGTTATAGAAGCCGAAATAGTCGCGCAACAAGCCAGGCGCCATCCCTGCTGCCATGTATGCAGCCTCCAGTAACAGTGTTGCAGAGCCACAGAGTGGGTCAATCAGCGGCCTGTTCTCCATCGCCAACTGCGGCCAGTGTGCACGCAACAGGATTGCCGCTGCGAGATTTTCTTTCAGTGGCGCTGCACCTGCCTGCTGACGGTATCCCCGCCTATGCAGCGGTTCTCCGGACAGATCAAGATAAAGCGTGCAATGGTGTTTATCGATATAGGCATTTATTCGAATATCAGGCCTGTCACGTTTCACATCCGGGCGCCTGTCGAACTTCTGCACGAATTGATCGGCAATCGCATCTTTTATTTTCAGTGTCGCAAAATGACTATTATTAATTTGCTGGTGTGTGGTATGGACATCTATGGCAAAACTGCCATCGTTATTCAGGTGTGAGCTCCAGTCAATCGTCTGCGTACCTTGATAAAGATCATCGTGATCAGACACGGGGAAAGCATGCAATTGCAATAGTAC
>DAOWLL010000388.1 GCA_030641945.1 Gammaproteobacteria bacterium
TATCAGCATGTAGCCAGGAAGAAGTGAAACGTAAACCGGGAGAATTGGTTTCATTATTTATTATTCGTTATTCACTATTATCTGTTCACTATTCACTAGCTTCAAGCTACCGTGACTTCATCGGACAGATAAACATCCTGTATTGCCTGCAACAGCGCAATGCCATCATGCATTGGTTTCTGGAAAGCCTTGCGTCCTGAAATCAGGCCCATGCCGCCAGCGCGTTTGTTGATGACTGCAGTGCGCACAGCCTGGGCGAGATCGTTCTCACCGGAAGCACCACCTGAGTTGATCATGCCAATACGGCCCATGTAGCAGTTGGCCACCTGGTAACGGGTAAGATCAATCGGGTGGTCGGTCGTCAGTTTGTCGTATACCAGTGGATGGGTTTTGCCAAAACCAACAGCATTGTAGCCACCGTTGTTGGTGGCCTGTTTCTGCTTGATGATGTCTGCACCGATGGTGGCAGCAAGATGGTTGGCCTGGCCGCTCAAATCAGCCGAGCTGTGATAATCGACGCCATCTTTTTTGAACGCATTGTTGCGCAGATAAGCCCACAAAATCGTGACCATGCCAAGTTCGTGCGCATGGGCAAACGCTTCACTGATTTCCTCGATCTGACGACGGGCTTCGAGTGAACCATAATAAACAGTGGCGCCGACAGCAACAGCACCCATATCAAACGCCTGGTCGACACTGGCGAACAAGGTCTGATCATAGTGGTTAGGGTAGGTCAGCAGTTCATTGTGGTTTATCTTTACGATGAATGGGATTTTGTGCGCATACCTGCGTGCAATGCTGCTTAACACACCCATTGTTGATGCTACGCCGTTGCAGCCGGCTTCAATCGCCAATTCACAAATATTGGCCGGATCGAAAAACGCCGGGTTTGGTGCGAAAGAGGCACCCGCAGAATGTTCTACTCCCTGGTCTACGGGCAGAAATGAAACATAACCTGTATTAGCCAGACGTCCATGGCCCGTCATAGCCTGCCAGTTGCGCAGAACAGTGGGTGAACGGTCGCTGTTTATCATCACGCGATCAACAAAATCACTGCCGGGCAGGTGCAGGTTTTCTTTGGGGATAGCGCTTGCCCTGTAGCTGAGCAAACTCTCGGCTTCAGCGCCAAGCAGAGATTCAATATTGGTCATGATGAATTAACTCAATTAAAGCGATTTGTTTTCCAGTGTTATTCCCTGCTCAACAATATATTCGTCTTCCGTTAACTTTGCCTGTGCTGCAGCGATCCTCGCAATGGGTACACGGTGAGGTGAGCAGGAGACATAGTTCAGACCGACATGGTGGCAGAAGCGAATCGACTCCGGATGTCCGCCCTGTTCACCGCAAATACCAACACGCAAGTCTGAGCGTGTTTTACGGCCCCAGTCAACGGTGGTTTCCATCAGTCTGCCGACACCTTTCACATCCAGTACCTCGAACGGGTTGTGTTGCAGGATATTGGCTTCTTCATACAAAGGCAGGAACTTGTTTTCGGCATCTTCACGCGAGAACGAGAAGCAGGATTGGGTCAGGTCGTTGGTGCCGAAAGAGAAGAACTCGGCTATTTCAGCCAGCCTGCCGGCACGCATGCAGGCACGAACGACTTCGATCATGGTGCCAAATTTGAACTTCAGTTGTACCTCGTACTCAGCTTCGACTTCAGCACGAACCTGGTCAACGATATCTTTAACCCAGCGCAGTTCCTGACCTGTACAGACTTGCGGTACCATGATCTCAGGATGCACATCGAAGCCTTCCTTGCCGCATTCGGCGGCAGCTTCGAGTACGGCGCGAATCTGCATGGCATAGATTTCAGGGTAGGTGATGCCGAGGCGGACACCGCGATGCCCCAGCATCGGGTTGACCTCGAACAATTCACGTACCTTGTGCAGCATTTGTGTTTTCCTGGCGATGGCTGCATCGACCAGTTCGCGTCCACCAGGTGCAAACGGTTTAGGCATTTCCTTGATATCCGCCTGGCGCCTGAGCAGGTGCATGGTGTTCATCAGGTCATTGACGCCTTCAACGGTTGAACGCAGCTGCTGCAGGTGTTCAATTTCCTGCTCGAGTTGCTTTTCATTCGGCAGGAACTCATGGATTGGCGGGTCCAGCAGGCGAATGGTTACCGGCTTGGGCGCCATGATCTTGAGAATTTCCTTGAAGTCGCCGCGTTGTATCGGCCGTAGATTGTCAAGCGCCTCCTGGCGTGCTTCCTTATCAGCCGCAATAATCATGTCGATCACGATTGGAAGCCTGTCCTGTGCATTGAACATACGCTCAGTGCGGCATAGCCCAATACCCATGGCGCCATAATCGGAAGCCTGGGTGGCTGCATCGATGGTGTCGGCATTGGTCATGATCTTGAGGCGGGCATATTCATCAGCCCAGCTCAGCAGGGTGCGCAGGTCATCTGTGAATTTGGGTGGTACCGTCGGGATTTCACCGAGGTATACATTGCCGTTGCCGCCATCGATGGTAATGATGTCACCTTCGTGCAAAACAATATCGCCTACCTCTGCAATGTGCTTTTCGACATCGACCTTGATGCCTTCTGCGCCGGCTACGCAGGGTTTGCCCATGCCGCGAGCAACAACAGCAGCATGTGAAGTTTTACCGCCGCGGCTGGTCAGTACGCCTTCAGCCGCAAAGAAGCCATGGATGTCTTCGGGCTTGGTTTCTTCGCGCACCAGGATGACACGTTCACCTTCCTGCTTTGCTATTTCGGCCTGGTCTGCATCGAATACGATATGACCTGAAGCGGCACCGGGTGATGCCGGCAGGCCCTGCACAACCGGGAATGATTTATAGTCTGGGTCA
>DAOWLL010000426.1 GCA_030641945.1 Gammaproteobacteria bacterium
AAGCTTCCTGGGCTTGCACGCTGACAATAAAAAGCAGGCAAAAGCAGGCAACAGCCAGATTTAGAAATTTTCCTGTATGCATAAGGTTTATTCTTTTTAGTATTGAAACCGGCGTTATTCTACAAGATCATCCAGCTCATCTTCCATATGCAATTCGGTCAGTTCGCTGAAGCCACCAATCCATTTACCGTCGATCGCGATCTGCGGCACCGTGCGCGCGCCGTTGGTGATTCGGGTGAACTCGCGACGAGCAGCCATGTCGGTATCGATGCGTGCTTCATCGTAGGGGATGCCCCATTTGCTGAGTAACGATTTGGTTTTTTCGCAGATGGGGCATATGCTGGTGCTGAATACTTTTACTCTGGCCATGGTTATCGCCTGCTTTCGTACATCGCGTGTGGTTGTTTCTAATAGATTTATATTGTGTGAAAATGAGGCGCATTTCCAGCAGGACAGATTGTACATGAGTTTCAGGGTAACCGTGCCAGCGAGTGGCCACGAATTTGAAGTCGAAACAGGTGAGACCATACTCGAGGCTGCACTGCGCCAGGGTATCAGTCTGCCTTATGGATGCCGCAATGGCGCCTGTGGTAAATGTGCCGGTGAGCTGATCTCGGGCGAAGTCCGTTATGCCAAAGAACTGAGCAGCCCTGCGCTGGAGCAGCAGCAACAGGGCAAGACCCTTTTCTGCCAGGCATGTCCTCTAAATGATCTTGAAATCGAAGTGCGTGAAATCAGCACTGACCGTGATATAGAAACCAAAATCCTGCCCTGCCGTGTCGAGTCAATGCAACGGCTGACGCATGACATCATGAAGCTTGAACTTAAATTGCCGGAGACAGAACGCCTGCAGTTTCTTGCCGGGCAATACATCGAGTTCCTGCTCAAGGACGGCAAACGCCGCGCCTTTTCGATTGCCAATGCACCGCATAAGGATGAACTGATCGAATTGCATATACGCCACGTACCTGATGGCCAGTTCGGCGATTATGTTTTTGAAGGCATGAAAGTTAAGGAACTGTTACGGCTGGAAGGGCCGCTGGGCAGCTATTATCTGCGCGAAGAATCAGACAGGCCCGTTATACTGATGGGCGGCGGCACTGGTTTCGCGCCACTTAAAGGCATGCTCGAACATGCCTTTCATATCAAGCTGGACAGGCCGATTCATTTGTTCTGCGGCGTGCGCGCGCTCAGGGACCTGTACATGGATGAAATGGTTAAAGGCTGGGTAAAAAAGCATGACAATCTCCAGTACACACCCGTGCTGTCAGAACCGGATGAGAGCGACAACTGGCAGGGCAGGACCGGCTTTGTTCACGAAGCCATTGTCGAACAGTATCAGGATTTGTCCGGCTACGATGTTTACATGAGCGGGCCTCCGCCGATGATCAAGGCAGGCATGGAGGCGTTTTATGCGCATGGTTTGCCCGAAAGCCAGATCTATTCCGATTCGTTCGAATATTCGGACGATGCGCTTAAGGCGATGGGTATCACCAAGCCAAATCCCGCTACATGAAGAATTGCATACACAGGGTTGCCATTGAAAACGCCGGGTTATTTAACACAAAGACGCAAAGATTTTTAACAGGTATTCGTAGGAGCGGCTTTAGCCGCGAATTCCTGTCAGACAAGTGTGTTATCAATTGATTAGTCCACAGATGAACGCAGATAAACACAGATGTTTTTTATGGAAAATAAAAGCTGCTTATGTCAGTCCTGCCAGCATAAAAATCGAGTGTCTTTGATAAACAGCAAAATAATAATAGTCCGCGAAAAACGCAAACAAAACTAAAAGTGTGATTGCTTTTCGCGTCCTTAGCGTTTTTTGCGGACAAATAACATGCTTTTTTTAAATCTGTGTTTATCTGCGTTCATCTGTGGACTAAACAAGCAGCTTGCTTCGCAAACGGTGAGTTCAATATTCAGTGTTCACAACAAAGGTGAAGCAAGGCGGGCTATTTGTGAGGCTACTCGAAACGGCAGCGATTTGTTGTCGAAGTGTTCGCGTTGAACAGGCAAGCTGTTTTCAAAATCGCCCATTAACATGGCTTCAACCTGTTTGATAAAGTCAGCATCTGCAACCAGCGCGGTTGCTTCAAAGTTCAGGTAAAGCGAACGGTTGTCCAGGTTGACGGTGCCGATGCCTGCTACGGTATCGTCTACCAGTATCACCTTCTGATGCATGAAATGATCCTGATACCTGTACAGGCGCACACCATTGTTCAGCATGTCATCGTAGTAAGTGAAAGAGGCAAGTTCGACGAAGAGCTGATCAGCCTTGTCAGGCAGGATGATGCGGACATCAACCCCCCTGAGGGCAGCCGCCTGCAGTGCAACTACCATGGCATCATCGGGCACAAAGTACGGACTGGTGATCCACAAACGAGAACGCGCATTGCTGATCAGGGTTGAAAACAGGATACTGCAGGCAGCCACGCTGTCTGCCGGGCCGGTGTTTACGATAGCAACCGCCTGATCAGATGTTTCGGCAGCCATGATTTCTGAACTGACCCGGGCGATCTGTCCGGTTGCCCAGTACCAGTCCTCGAGAAAGCTCAACTGAATAGG
>DAOWLL010000010.1 GCA_030641945.1 Gammaproteobacteria bacterium
CAGTTAACTATTCACTGTTCACTGTTCACTGCTATTGAGTGTGCAGCTGGTGCATGGCCTTTTCCCAATCACCTGCTGCAACTTTTGGCATGACCCTAAGTGCATCACTGATCGAGTCTTCTATCGCCTGGCGATCTTTCGCATCCGGGCGTTTCAGCACATAGTCAACAACCATGTCCTTGCTGCCCGGGTGATCAACGCCTATTCGCAGACGCTGGAAGTCCTTTGTACCCAGGTGCGAAATAATATCGCGTAATCCATTGTGGCCGCCATGGCCGCCGCCGCTTTTTAAACGTGCGGTACCCGCCTTCAGGTCAATCTCGTCATGTGCAACCAGGATATTTTCCGGCGCTATTTTATAGAACGAAGCCAGGCTGACAACGGAAAGACCACTGCGGTTCATATAGGTCTCAGGTTTCAACAGCCAGATATCATTACCTTCAAGGTTGATGCGCGCGACTTCACCGTGAAATTTCTTTTCGGGTAAAAAACGGCAGCGGTACTGATTAGCTAAATCCTCTACAAACCAAAACCCGGCATTGTGCCGGGTTTCAGAGTATTTAGGGCCAGGGTTACCCAGCCCCACTATCAGCCTTATATCATATGAAAGTGCTGACATCGCTGCTCACTTTGTGAGATGAAGTCATCAGCCAGATAATGAAAAAATCTAGCTTTCTGACTCGCCACCTTCTTCCTTGGGTTCAGCTTCTTCAGCCGCTTCAGGAGCTGCTTCAACTTCCTCATGCTCTTCAACAACCTTGCGGACATGAATGGACGCTATCGCAGAGTCATGCTCTTCGCCCTGTTTCAGTGCAAGCACTTCAACACCTGCCGGCATTTTAAGGTCTGATAGATGCACGATCTCACCCATGTGCAATTCGCCAAGATCAACTTCAATGAACTCCGGAATATCTTTCGGCAGACATACGATTTCAACTTCAGATACAACGTGGTTGACTGCGCCGCCTTCCGTTTTGACACCCGGCGCTACATCTTCGTTGATAAAGTGCAGCGGTACCTTGACATGTACTTCTTTCTTGGCATCAACACGCTGAAAATCCATATGCAGGATGCTTTGCTTGTACGGATGATGCTGCAGGTCACGCAACAGGACATCCTGTTTTTTTCCACCGATGTTCAGCTCGAGCACCTGCGTGTAAAAGGCTTCGTACTTAAGTTGGTACTGAACATCTTTTTGTTCAAGCGTAAGGCTTTCAGGATCTTTCCCGGCACCATAGACGATTGCCGGTATTTTATTTGCGTGACGCAGGCGGCGGCTCGCACCTTTCCCCATGTCATCACGCAATTCTGCATTCAATTCAATACTCATGATTTACTCCGTAATGCCGTTATTGATTGACTTTATCAGACTCAATAACCGCGTTTACTAAAAAATCTTCCCCGCGACCAGGAAAGACACTTTTTTAAAAAGCCACTCGGACAACATGACTCTTTACTAACTGGCCATTCATTGCAGAATATGCCGGAAACCGTTTCAACTAACTAAAATTAATCGATATACATTTCGCTGACTGACTCTTCATCGTGTATACGACGAATTGTTTCGGCAAGCATGGTTGCGATAGAAACCTCGCGAATGCGTTTGCATTGCCTGGCTTCTTCGCTCAACTGTATGGTGTTGGTTACAACCAGTTCACTCAACACTGAGTTACCGATGTTGTCTATCGCCTTTCCGGACAACACCGGATGGGTGCAATATGCCGCAACACCTTCCGCACCTGCGTCCATCAGGGCTGCCGCCGCCTTGCACAAGGTACCGGCTGTATCAACCAGGTCATCGACGATGACACAATTCATGCCTTCGACTTCACCGATGATGTTCATTACCTCGGACTGGTTGGCCATAGGACGACGTTTATCAATAATGGCCAGATCGGCATCACCCAGTCGTTTAGCCAGTGCACGTGCGCGAACTACGCCACCGACATCGGGTGACACAACCAGCAGGTTCTGATAGCCCTGCTGCCATACATCTGCCAGCAACATCGGCGAAGCGTATACATTATCTATAGGGATATCAAAAAACCCCTGGATCTGGTCAGCATGCAAATCGACCGTCAACAATCGATCAAGATGCACGCTGGTCAGCATATTCGCCACAACTTTTGCAGTAATGGGTACCCGTGCAGACCGTGGTTTACGATCCTGGCGCGAATAACCGAAATACGGTATCACTGCTGTAACGCGATTGGCTGACGCGCGGCGCATTGCATCAATCATGACCATCAGTTCCATCAAATGCTCATTTACAGGCGTGCTTGTCGGCTGAATAATGAATACATCGCGTCCGCGAACGTTATCCATTACTTCGACACAAGTCTCGCCGTCACTGAAATGATCAACGCCAACTTTGCCCAGGGACAAATTAAGTCGAGCGGCTATGTCATTGGCAAGCGGCCTGTTGGCATTGCCGCTGAAGATCATCATTCCGCTTTCGTCTTTTGTCACTGTCTGCTACTCGTGTAGAACACGTTACGTGGCTTAAACCTTATAACCACTTAGCAAAGACCACATACGTGGGCTTTGGCCATGAAATCTAAAATATATGGCTGGGCCGGGAGGGATCGAACCTCCGAATGCCAGGATCAAAACCTGGTGCCTTACCGCTTGGCGACGGCCCAATATCTCTATGTCCTTACTTCCGTTGCCAACGCTTCCTGGCATTCGGAGGTTCATGCCAGGATCCCAATATCATTAACCTGGCTGGTGCCTTGCCGCCGCGATTGAACATGTCACGCAGGCCCAGATGATCCCGTCTAAATCGTTTTCATGAATTCAAAGAAGGGCGACTGGTTTCTACCCTGACAAATAAATACCTGCCAGTTATCAGCCCAATCTGCCGTTTTTTTCAGCTGTGCCAGTACCTGCTCAGCTTGCAGCCTGCTGGCAAATTGCGCAAAAATCGACGCGCCGGTTCCGCTCATTCTCGCTTCCACAAAACCGCTCAATAATTTCAATGCCTTATCAACTTCCGGGTAACGCCTGATAACGACAGGAACACACACGTTATCCCAGCCGGCCGTCGAAAGGTCGCATATTTTGATTGCTGGACAACCCCGTGTCAAATCCGGATCAGAGAATATTTCTGCTGTAGAAACATGCACATCCGGCGTGATCAGCAAATACCAGCACTCATCAATCATAACGGGCTGCAGACGCTCACCAACGCCTTCTGCGAAAGCGGCAAAACCATGCACAAATACCGGTACATCGGCACCCAGGCTCAAGCCGATATCGGCGAGCCGGTCGACAGCAAGATCCAGCTTCCATAGCCTGTTAAGGGCATGCAGCGTGGTGGCTGCATCCGAGCTGCCGCCACCCAGGCCGGCACCGACGGGTATACGTTTTCTGACGCGTATTTTTACACCCTGTGCTGTGCCTGATTGTTGCTGCAGCGCTCTCGCACTGCGTACCACCAGGTCGTCTTCGGCATTGATCGTTGACGGCCCCTCGACCCGGTTGATTTGACCATTCGAGGTGGTTTCGTACTGCAACTCGTCACAAAGATCCAGAAACTGGAATACCGTTTGCAGCTCATGATAACCATCGGCCCTGCGCCCGGTGATATGCAGCATCAGGTTAAGCTTGGCAGGTGCAGGCCACACGAATTTTTTCTGGTGCATTGATTATCGGGCAGTTATTGCGCTGGCTGCCATTCGCGCACTAGCAGGCGCACACTGAGTTCGGGCCTCTCTTCACGTTCAAGATAAAACGCGTGTGGCAATTCATAATCGGCGATGACTTTATAGCGGTTCATCTCAACCCGCCAGCCTCTTTGCTCGAATCTGTATAACTGTCCACGTTCGTTCCAGCTTATGTTTTGAATCTCTTCACCCTGTATTGGCATTCCACGCAACCAGTCCTGCAGACCACTCACGGGTAATGACAATCCAGTCATTGATGCAAACAACTCATCCGCATCCTGCGAGTACTCTGTCTGGCCATCTGCGAGGCTGATTGTAACACCGCCCTCGTCTCCAGCGATGTGAACAGCACCCTGCCCCATGGGCGCTATGAGTCGAATTTCATACACATCGGCAAGCTGCTGCCAGAATACATCGAAGCTGCCGCCCTCAGTCTCGGTTTGCACACCCAGCCTGGCCTTGATTGTCCAGTCATTGATTTGTTGATGCTGCTGCAGCCGTGTTTCCCAGTCTGCAGGACGTTGTGATACCTGCTCAGAAACACTCGCACATGAAGCCAGTATCGATACCAGGCTATAGATGAGGAGAGAACGCACGACTGACATGTGCGGCTTTTCGAGAAACGTTAGAGGCAAAGATTAATCCTTGAGTCTTTGCATGGTTTCAAGCAGCACGGGGTGTTCCGAGTTATTTTCAAGACCGATTTTCCACACTTTTTCAGCTTCCTGTTTCTGGTTGTTCTTCCACAGAACCTCACCATAGTGTGCGGCTATCTCGGCATCTTCAAGCCGCTCGAATGCCTTTCCCAGCCATTTCAGTGCATCCTGCATATTGCCCAGTCGATAGCTGACCCAGCCCAGGCTATCCAGTATGGCGGGATCATCAGGTACCAGTTCAGCCGCGCGCTTGATGTAGTCACGCGCTTCCTCCAGCCTTTCTGTCCTGTCAGCCAGCGTGTACCCCAGTGCATTCAGCGCATTTGCATTCTCCGGTTGCGCGGACAGCAGCTTGAGCAAGTCTGCCTCTGTGATATCAATACGATCGATCTTCTCAGCCATTAATGCACGTGCATAGAGCAAGTCGGCATCGTCCGGTTTCTGCTGAAGTGCGCGGCTGTACATTTCCATGCCTTCTGTATAACGCTGTTTGCTGGCCAGTATTTCACCCTGTGCAAGATAAGCTCTTACACGCAGTGGCCAGGAAGTCTGTTTTTCAGCCAGCACTTCAAGTTGCTGCAAGCCTTCATCGACCCGGCCGAGGCGGGCAAACAGGCCGGCGATGCGCATCTTGGCATCAAAAACATAATCACCCGAGTTAACTTTAAGGTAATAACTTATCGCGATTTTGTGCTCTTCCCTGTTCTGCGCAATTCGAGCCAGGTAATAATTGGCAATATCCTGTTTTTGACCAATATCCACCAGGTGTTTCAGGTGTGTGTCTGCCTCGTCCAGTTCCCCTGTTTCGATATTGAGCAGGCCGAGACTGAGCAGAATATCTGCATTTTCCGGATCATCTTTCAGCAGTAAATTGAACTGGGCTTTTGCCTGGTTAAACTGTCTTTGTTCAACCAGCATACGTGCATACTGCAATCGCAGATGGTCATTATCCGGCTGTTCCATCAAAACCAGGGCTATCAGAGCCATCGCCTGCTCCTGTTTACCCTGAGCAGCCAGTATTCTGGCCTTGATAATATGCACATCGGCCAGTGTTGGATCGATTTCAAGCACGCGATCAAGCAGTTCTAAAGCTTCATCATATTTTTCCAGCTGTGCCGCATAACGCGCCTGCAGGATCAGCATATGCTGATTTTCAGTATCTGATTTGTTTAACGCATCCAGAACAATCAGGCCATCTGCTGTGTTGGATTCCTTCGCGAGCAGGCGCTTGACCGCCAGTGCTTTCTCATGCCCATTGCCTTCGACAGTATCGAGAATACCCTGTATATATGTCGCCGCTACAAGCGGTTGCCCGAGTTTTAGATAGGTGATGGCATACATGCGCGTAACGTCACCATCAGACGGGTCAAGTCTTTCCCAACGCTCCAGCAAGTTCAGCGCATCCTCGTAGCGCTCGCTATACACCGCAATATAGGCCGCCCGTGCCGCAACCCGTGCATCGGTGGTTTTCATCGCAGCGCGGTTGTAAGACTCAACTGCTAGCGCCATATCACCGATGTTACCTGCGAACTCTCCGACCAGCAGATCGTAGAGAAGATCGCCTGACAGTTCAGACTGGACTGGAATGCTGTCAATATCCTCACTCGAGCCTTGCAGATTGGTATTCGCGCAGGCATTTATCATCAAAACAGATAAAACAAGCGGGTATAAAAAAACCCGCCTGAGTGTCAGGGCTTTAGAATTTAAATAACTTGATTTCATATAAAGAATATAACGCATTTTGCTCCAAATTTCGGTACGCTTGAGTTCGGCGATAGCATGCCTCAAAATTACAAGTTTTCTCGCCACACATACGCCAGCTATGTCTTTGATAACATTAGGCCTTAATCACAAAACCACGCCACTGGAGTTGCGTGAAAGGCTGGCTTTCACCCCGCAAAACCTGCGTGAGGCACTCAATAGCCTGATTAAGGTGAACGGCGTTACCGAAGCCGCTATTGTATCAACTTGTAACCGTACTGAATTATATTGTGTCCTGCACGCGGATAATCAGGCCGATAATCGCCCGCATAATAATGATGACCAGCGCCTGGTTGAATGGTTCAGTGGATTCCACGGTCTAGAGCCCTCAATACTGCAGGACCATTTATATATCCACGACCATAAACAATCGATCCGCCATGCCATGGAAGTTGCCAGCGGCCTGGATTCTATGGTGCTTGGCGAGCCGCAGATTACTGGCCAGATGAAACAGGCTTATGTCATCGCCAGCCATGAGGGCACTGTTGGGCAGCTGCTCGGTAAATTATTTCAACATTCCTTTTCTGTCGCCAAACAAGTGCGAACCGATACCGCTATCGGCTCTAGCCCTGTATCAGTCGCCTTTGCTGCGACCAGCCTGGCACGCCAGATTTTTGGTGAGCTGAATGATTCAACTGCCTTGATGATTGGCGCAGGTGAAACCATAGAACTGGCTGCGCGGCATCTGCAATCACAGCATATTAAAAAAATCATTGTTGCCAACCGCAGCCTGGAGCGCGCACAACTGCTTGCCGAGGAATTTGATGGTGAAGCTATTAACCTGCAACACATAGGCGATCACCTGCATCGCGCCGATATTGTGATTGCCTCAACGGCAAGCCCGCTGCCTGTACTGGGTAAAGGCACGGTTGAACGCGCCTTGAAAAAACGCAAGCATGCACCGATATTCATGGTTGACCTCGCAGTACCCCGTGACATAGAACCTGAAGTCAATTCACTGGATGATATTTACCTGTATTCTGTTGATGACCTGCAGGAAGTTATCAACGAGAACCTGGAAAATCGGCAGCAGGCAGCTGAGCAGGCCCATGAGATCATTGATGAGAAAGTCGAACATTACCTTGACTGGCAACGCTCGCTGGTTGCTGTCGACGTTATCTCCGAGCTGCGGTCTACGGCAATGGATTTCAGTGATGCGGTCCTCAGGAAATCAGTAAAACAGCTTGCCGCGGGACAGGATGCTGAAGATGTACTGGCATTTATGGCGCATACGCTTACCAATAAATTCTTACATCAGCCAAGCACCGAGCTACGTAAAGCCGGCGAAGAAGAGCGTCATGACCTGATACAGGCTGCACGCCGCCTTTTTATAGACAAGAACACTGACAAAACAGACAACTGATTCATTATCACTGTGAAAGATTCAATACTGAACAAACTGAATAACTTGCTTGATCGCCACGAGGAAATCGCCGGCTTGCTGGCTGAGCCTGATGTTATTGCCAATCAAAACCAGTTCCGTGATCTTTCCAAAGAATACGCACAGCTGGAGCCTGTGCTGAACTGCTACCAGCATTACACAACAGCCAAAGACAACCTGAAAAGCGCAGAAGAAATGCTGGGCGATAAAGACCCGGACATGCACGATATGGCTGTGGAAGAAAAAACAGCCGCTACAGCGCAGCTTGGATCGCTTGAAGTAGAATTACAAATGCTGTTGCTGCCCAAAGACCCGCACGACAGCAGCAATATCTTCCTTGAAATACGGGCCGGCACAGGCGGCGATGAAGCTGCAATTTTCGCCGGTGACCTGTTTCGCATGTATTCGCGTTATGCGGAAGAACGCCGCTGGAAAATTGAAATTTTGAGCCAGAGCGAAGGTGAGCATGGCGGTTTCAAAGAGATCATTGCGCGCATCATCGGCGAAGGCGCGTTTTCACGCCTCAAATTTGAATCAGGTGCGCACCGCGTTCAACGCGTACCGGAAACCGAATCCCAGGGCCGGGTACACACCTCGGCCGCAACGGTAGCGATAATGCCCGAACTAGACGAGATCGAGCAAATCGAAATCAATTCTGCCGACCTCAGGGTAGATACCTACCGCGCATCGGGTGCAGGCGGCCAGCACGTCAACAAGACCGACTCTGCAGTACGCCTGACACATATCCCAACAGGAACGGTTGTTGAATGCCAGGATGAACGCTCACAGCATAAAAACAAGGCGCGTGCGATGTCGCTGCTGCAGGCACGCATCATGGACAGCGAGTTTGAAAAACAACGCAAGCAAGAAGCACAAACACGTAAAAGCCTGGTTGGAAGCGGCGACCGCTCGGAAAGAATTCGTACTTATAACTTCCCCCAGGGCCGGGTGACTGATCACCGTATCAACCTGACACTGTACAAGCTCGATGAATTTATCCAGGGCGGTCTTGACCAGGTCATCGAACCTTTAATAAACGAACACCAGGCCGAGCAACTGGCATCACTCGCCGAACAATAACCTGAACAGCCAATTTGTGACCACGATTAACCAGGCACTGAGCGAAGCACGAGACAAGTTGCAGACAACCAGCCCGAGCCCCGCAGTCGATGCCAGCATCCTGCTGCGCCACGTGCTCGGCTGTTCGACTGGACATTTATTTGCATGGCCTGACAAACAGCTGTCGCAACAACAAGCGCTGCAGTTCAGCGATGTTCTGCAACAACGTATAGAAGGCAAGCCCATCGCATACATCACTGGCGAAAGGGAATTCTGGTCACTGACTTTCAAGGTAACAAGTGACGTGCTTATACCAAGGCCTGAAACGGAAACACTGGTCGAGTTCGTGCTGGAAAAATTCTCCGCTAACGACGTATTGAATGTTGCCGACCTTGGTACCGGCAGTGGCGCCATCGCCTGCGCGATTGCTGTTGAACATCCACAATGGAATATCATCGCAACCGACGCCTCTACGGCGGCACTCAACATTGCACAGCTCAACGCATCAGCACTTAATCTCGAAAATATTCAGTTTTCACATGGCCAATGGTTTGAACCGCTTACAGGCCTTGATTTTGACCTGATTATCAGCAACCCGCCCTATGTTGCGATGGATGACCCGCACCTGTCTGAAGGCGATGTGCGCTCTGAACCCGAGGCCGCATTGGCTTCTGGAGAACAGGGCATGGATGCGATTACACTTTTAGCCCGGCAGGCTGGCAGTTATCTTAAAACTGACGGCTGGCTGGTCGTCGAGCATGGCTATGACCAGCAACAGGCTGTTTATGACTGCTTCAACCAGGGCGGTTTTGCAGATATTGTCCAGCTAACCGACCTCGCTGGCCTGCCACGCGTGACTGCCGGCAGATACGGCAAATCTAATGCTTGAAATCAGACGGCATCTGTCCTAGATTGGACGTATGCCACTATGTAATGACATCATCAAAGACCGCGAAATTCGCTTCAAGCTATCCACACCCGACCAGGCAAGGAAAGCCGAGCAATTGCTAAGTGGAGTACCGGGTATAGAATACATAGAAGCGGTCGATCCATGCTGCCTGCATATTCGTTACAGCGTCGAGGAACTCACTCTGCAAATGGTCGAGTCTGCGCTGCGCGAAGTTGGTTTTGATCTTGATGACGGCCTTATCATCAGGCTGAAACGCGCAGTCTTCTCCTATTGCGAAGATGCTTTACGTGCAAGTATCGGCGTCGATGAAGCTAATAGTGACAAGACGCACACCCTCACATTATCCCATCATTCGTTACAGGACCCGCGTCCACACGACTGGCGCAAACACGTTTAATAACGACTGTATTCGAGTAACCAGGCTAGCCGTATTCCACTCCAGCGCAACTCACTCCAGCAGAATTTTCCCTGCACCTCGTCCCTCGCCACTGTTTTGTCGTTGCTGTTATTATTGGCCTCATGAATGATGAACAACTTTTGCGTTACAACCGGCAAATCATGCTGCCTCAGATCGATGTTGAAGGCCAGCAGAAACTGGCCGATGCGCATGTGTTGATAATCGGCATGGGCGGACTTGGATCGCCCGCCGCAATTTATTTAACGGCCGCTGGCATCGGCAGCTTGACCCTGGTTGATTTTGACAAGGTGGAATTAACCAACCTGCAGCGCCAGATTGTGCATCGCAATAATGACATCGATAAACTTAAAGTCGACTCAGCGAAACGAAACCTGATGGAGATAAATCCCGCTGTTCAAATCAACACCATTGGTACCAGGCCAGATCAGCAAATGCTGGGCAAACTGGTGCAGCAGGCTGATGTTGTTATTGATGCAAGTGATAATTATGAAACCCGTTTTGCAGTCAACGGCGCTTGTGTTGAGCACCACATACCACTCGTATCCGGCGCAGCAATCCGCTTCGAAGGCCAGATAAGCGTGTTCGATAAACGCCGGGACGACAGCCCCTGTTACAATTGCCTCTACCCGAAAGCCGGTGATGAAGAAGAAACCTGCAGTGAAAATGGCATTCTTGCACCGGTTGTCGGTATTATCGGCAGTACGCAGGCACTGGAAGCAATAAAAATCATCTGCGGTATTGGTGAAACGCTGGTCGGCCGCCTGCTAATTCTGGATGCGCTGTCAATGAGCTGGCGCAGTATGAAATTAAAACGTGATCCTGCATGCCCTGTATGCGGCACACACACCGGCTGAATGAAAATGAATGCTGAACTTGTACTCCCGAGAAAACTGGTTAACCAGGTTCTTACCCACGCACAACAGAATGAACATACCGAAGCATGCGGCCTGATAAGCACGTCTGATGGCAACCCGGCCCATTACTATGCAGTGAAAAATATTGCTGCCGACCCCTCGACTCATTTTGAGATGGAGCCTGAACAGCAAATCGCTGCAATGAAACGCATGCGTGAGCATGGTGAAGACCTGCTCGCAATCGTACACTCGCATCCCGAAAGCCCGCCGCTACCCTCTGCAACCGATATGCAGGAAGCGGGTTATCCGCACGCCTATTACATCATCGTATCGCTAAACACCAGGGGTGTACTGGAAATGCGCGGTTACAAAATTGCCAATGGAGATATGCAGCCTGTTGACATGCATTATGAACACGAGGATTAAAAAGTTTTGGGTCCGATGCCCGGACTAAAAAAATTTTGAAATCAATTCCAGGAAGTGGGCTCCGACGAGGCAGATTTCCTCACTTCGGATTTCGCTGACTGTTCAGATCTAGCCCAGCCGCTACTTTGTTCCGAATAACTTGACTGCCAGGTTGCTGTATCAAGCCGCCGGTCTGGGAACAAATTATTTGGTTTCCAGATATTCGGGCTATCGTTCTTTTCTGCCACTGTTGAACTGCCTGAACTGTCACTATTGTCCGGATGTGCAGAAGAGGTAACTGAAGTATGTACCTCGTCATTATCCTTCAGGTATGAGTATAAATATGTACTCGGATCATCCATATCAGGACTGGCAGAACTTGCGTTCCTCATATCTGAATATATATCAGCATGTGCACCGGTTTGTACAACTGAATCAGCGCCACTATCGGAATTTGAACCACCTGCTGCAGGCTTGTATTGCTCATACAATAGGCCTGGGGCAGCTGAATATGATGTCAGTGGCTGCTGTTCATTGCCTGTATCCTTTGAATATCCCGCAGTAGCAGCCGGCGCATGATTATCCTGTGCCGTTTCTGGAACGCGCATACCCCGGGCATTGCCATTACCTGTCGAATTCGAGGCCGCTGGAACATTATCCACAGAACCGCGAAGGGCATATGGGACATGTAGATTCCTTATACCGGACCCTGAATATGAGAAATTCTTGCGTGGTGCTACAGAATCCGTGTGCCTGCCTGTTTCAGGAACTGAAGTAACTGAATCAGATTGATTATGCGGATATAAGGTCTTTGGCGTTGCCACGGCGGACCCATAGCTGGTGTATGAAACATGTAAATTATCTGATTCCGGCTTATAGCTTGAGTAAGAGGCATGTGGCTTGGCAGAGGCACGGCGCGGTTGCATTAATGGCATACGGTTGAATGTGCGCATCATGCCATCCCTGCTCATGATCACCAGCTCATTACCTTGCAGCTTGTAATGGTATCGGACTATTGTACTGGCCCCTTCAATCCTTGCCTTCATCATTGTCGGTGACTTGACCAGCTGTCCTTTTGCATACTGGTTGTTGTCGTCATACCATAGAAAACGATTGCCGCGAATACCCAGCATCTCTCCGTTTTCGCCTACCCATAAACCATTCAACTTGCCGTACGGTTTTTTATTGCCGGTCCGGTAGCCGCTCCGCTTGTAGCTCGGGCTTGATGGACGACCAGACCACGAAGTTTTTTCCGCCTTGTAGCCATTGTTATTAAGTTGTTGTCGCGACGAATCATCAGATTGGTAAGAATTGTTTTTCGACCAGTCATCACCCAGGATTGCATCGGGTGACAATGGCAGGGTTGAATAGCCTGGCGTATACAGCCTGCCGCCAGGATAACCAGGCTGACTGGACCAGGGATTCATCCACTGGTTGTTCAAGGAACTTCCCCACGGACTGCCCCAGCTTGAATTCCACGGATTGCTCCATTGGTTACCCCATGGACTGCCCCAGGTAGAATTCCATGGATTACTCCGTTGGTTACCCCATGGGCTGTCCCAGCTGTTGCCCCATGGGCCATTCCATTGATTACCCCATTGATTACCCCGGCGATTAGCCCAGGGACTGTCCCACTGGCTCCCCCATGTACGATAGCGTGGATAATCGGGTGAATAGCCATAACGACTGCCGTAATATCTGTCGTCATACCTGTCGTCATACCTGTCGTACGGGCTGATTGGCCCATCCAGGTGGTCATAGTAGCGATAATTATTGTAACGGCGAGAACGTTCAGGGTAAGTATAGGTGCTGCGGGAATATGGACTATAACTGGCGGTCACCATGCGGTGATACGGATTGCCATCATGCACCAGTCGGCCAGGAACTTGTTCGATAACCCCCATGGCGACCATCATATTCAGCGACATCTCGACCATCGGTATGTTGGCATTGTACCGGTAGTATTTCAGCCGTGCCTCAACATTACTGGCAGTAACCAGCAATGTTGAAAGCAATACTGTTTTTATTATTTTTTTAGTAACAGTAAGCATTCAGTCCACACTCTTGGTTGTTTCCCAAGTATGGACTTCTATTCTACCAGTTAAATAAATAAAATCAAATACCTGTAAGCTAATCTTTACCAGGAACATTTAATACCATCTGTAACTTGCCTAAATAACCCCACAGGCTGCTTAGCTCAAGGTGCCGACAACGCCACCTGGTCACCACCCTGCTCCGTCGATAATCGACTCAGCATGGCATACAACTCCTCGTGGTCACCACCGTCACATATCCATTGCTGCTTTTCACTGTCATAGTCAAAATGAAATCCGCCGGAACGCGCGGCCATCCATAGCTGCAAGGCTGGCGGCTGCTTGCTGAAAATGATTTTTGTCTCATTTTCAAACTCAAGCGTCAGCACACCGCCTGCTTCATCGTAATCGATATCTGCACCGCTATCATCAATGGCGTCCTGGATATCCTCGATGGTCTGGTCAGCAATTGTGTGAAATTCACTTTCGTTCATCATAAAAACACCTGCCACAGAGGCACAGAGGCACAGAGGATTTTTTTGATTTCTGTAGGAGCGGCTTTAGCCGCGAACTTTGACAATTCGCGGCTAAAGCCGCTCCTACGAATACCTATAATAATCTTTGCGAACCTGGCGCCTTCGCGTCTTTGCGTTGAATAAAACTTATAAACCTCTGCGTACTCTGTGGCTC
>DAOWLL010000575.1 GCA_030641945.1 Gammaproteobacteria bacterium
GCATAGCTCAACGAATAAAGTAAGCACGACTTCACTCTATTAATTCTATTCAGAAAAGTCATTGCTTAAAATCAAAATTTGCACGATTTCATAAACCATTCTGACTGGCCAACAACGATAAACACCACTTTTTCAAAGACGTAAACAACTTGATAGCGCCGAGACCCAAAGTGGCCAAAACCAATTTTCCACGAAGGTTAAAATATCACCTGAAAGAATACTGAGCCGGTGATTCACGCTCACCGAACAAATGCCACACATGTCTGAAATTCATATGCGTTTATGTAACGCTGCATAATGGTCGGCCACGCACTGCAAAAGCGTCGTGCGCAGAGTTTCTCCTTTTAATTGACGATGAGCAAGCTTGCGCAGATGGGCCGCCAGTTCTGCATCACCCAGCGCGCCCTCTGCCCATGCAGCAAAATCATTCCGTGTCTGGTGGTATGTAGTGAATTACCATCATCCACTGGTAACACACCAGAACCTCTCCCACGCATGTGCTCGATAACAAATTGTGTTTGATGACCGCTTTCCTCAATCTTGCCGCAGTATGCAATGTCCAGTGTTTTCTCTCCCTTATCGGGATCAATAATGCCAAACTTGATACTGGAGAAACCTATATTAAGCACGAGGATCGCCTTGTCCATTTAGCCCTCCGGTTTCACCGCAGCGATTGCATCTGACGTTGTTTGTTTATCATCTCCAAACAGCTTGTCAACTGCTTCTGCCGCCGCGGCAGAATAGGGTATTAGCACCTGATTGGCGCCTGCATCTTGCAACCGTTCGGTATCACGAGAGGTATGCGCAGTCACTGCGATCGATCCATTGTAGCCTTGCTCACGCAGACTATGAAGCAGTACAAGATTGACGCGTATATCTGGCACACTACTCAAGACCCAACGCACCGGCCCCAGTGGAAGGGTGGCGAGAAACTCAGGATCTTCGGCATCGCCGTATCGCACCGCATAACCATGTTTTTCATGCCGACGTACCAGATCAGGATCGAAATCCACACCTAGCACCTGGTGGCCTCTTTGCAGCAGCTCATTTTCGATTCCGGCACCGAACCGTCCAAGACCGAACAGGATAACGTCATAACTGCTTTTCTGCGTATTTCTATTCAGAGCTTCTTCCCGGTGCGCCCTTTTACGCTCAAACACATTCAGCCAGGGAGAAATTCGCTCGTAGAGAGGGTGGGAGTACAGGATCATGTAGGTGGAGGCGCTGATAGTGATCAACCCGACCAGAGTGATGAGACCCATAGTTTCAGCGTCAATATGGCCCAGGCTCAGACCCAACGCCCCAAGGATCAGGGAGAATTCGCTAATCTGGGCCACCGCCAGACCAGCAAGAAACCCGGTACGCTTGCGGTAACCCATGGCACCCAGGATGATCATCACAATTAACGGGTTGCCGATGAGCACAAACAGCGACAGCAGAATGGCCGGCACTACCTGCGCGCCAAGCATCGCCAGTTCCAGCCCGGCGCCTAAATCGATGAAGAAAAACAGCAGCAGAAAATCCCGCAGACTAACCAGCCGCGAGCCGATGGCCTCGCGGTAGGGCGTGGAGGCCAGCGATACCCCGGCGAGAAAGGCGCCTACCTCTTTGCTGAAACCCAGATGCGCGCCCACCGCGCCCAGGGCAACCGCCCAGGCAATGGCGAACAGCACCAGTAACTCGGGCGATTTTGCCAATTGGTGCAGCAGTGGCGTCAACACATAGCGCATCAACAAGCCGATGGCGACAATGAACAAGCCGCCCTTGACCAATACCTCGATCGCCTCCCGGCCAAGGCCGGCAGCATCGCCGACCTCGCCCAGTGCGGTCA